>JAYEKQ010000001.1:0-25103 GCA_034661095.1 Patescibacteria group bacterium
CCATCAGAACAAACTAATCCTAGGCCATTCCTCTCCCCTTTTTTGTTTTTAATATTCGTAAATATTTTTCCCACTTCAAACATCTTAACATCAGACATATTCTTTTCATTTTCCGCTAAATTGGAAAGAAGGTTTGGAATGAGTGAAGGGCGAAGATATTTAAATTCCAAACTAACTGGTTTCTCCATTTCAGTTAAATTTTCATAACCAAAAAAGTCAGCTTTTTTCTGATTAATAAAAGAATAGTTGTAAGTTTCAAAAAATCCTAAACCACTTAAAATATTTCTAGCTATTTTTTTAACTTTTAGAGTTTTGTTTTGTTTTCGTGGAATAATAATTTCTTTTGGAGAAAGCGGTTCTATGTTCTCATATCCGTAAATACGACCAACCTCTTCAATTAGATCTTCCGGAATTGAAACATCTGGACGAAAATAAGGAACTGTTGTCGTAAATATTTTTCCTTCTCTTTTTATTTTAAATCCAAGCGATCTTAACACTTCCTCAACTCTTTTCAGCGGAATCTCAACTCCTAAAACACTATTTATTTTATCAATACTAATTTTAACTTGTCTTTCTTCTGTTTTACTTTTTTCTGGATAATAGTCAACTGCTCCTTTCATTACTTCCCCGCCAGCATTTTCAAGAACTAACGAAAGAGCATAATTCATTGCTATTTCAGCTAACTCACAAGGAAATCCATGTTCAAAACGAACCGAAGCATCAGTTCTTATTCCTATTTTTTGAGATCCTTTTCTTATTGTTTTTGCATCAAAATTAGCTGATTCTATATATATTTCAGTTGTATTTTTGTCTATCTCAGGAACAACTCCTCCTTTAATTCCAGCCACTCCTAATGGTGACGATTCATCTGCAATAACAAGAATATCTTCCTCTAGATCAACCCTCTTCTCATCAAGAGTTACTATTCTTTCTCTTTTTTTTGCATAACGAACTATTATTTTTTCTCCTTGTATCTTATCAACATCAAAAGCATGAAGCGGTTGGCCTGTCTCCAACATAACATAGTTTGTGATATCAACAATATTGTTTATTGGCTTTAATCCACAAGAAATCAATCTTTTTTTAATATATTCTGGTGATTCTTTAATCTTAACTCCCTTAACCGCTCTCAACATATACCGATTACAGGAACCTTTAATATCAGCTCTTATTTTTTCTGAAATATCTTCCTTCCCTTGTTTTATTTTTACTACTGGTTCTTTGTACTTCATTCCAGTAATTGCTGATATTTCACGAACAATACCGATATGAGAAAGGCAGTCAGCTGTTCTACTTGGAAGAATGTCAATATCAATAACAAAATCATCACCATTCTTTTCAATGGACTCTACTTCAAAAAAATGCATCATTAAAAGATTCGCCAACTCTTTTGTTGATGGAAGTTTTTTTTCAAAAAATGATTGCAAAAAATCGTATGAAAATTTCATATTAAAACTGCTTTAAAAATCTTAAGTCACCTGAGTAAAAAAGACGAATACTGTCAATTTCTTGAGCTACCATCGCAATTCTGTCAAGTCCAACTCCAAAGGCAAATCCATTAAATTTATCTGAATCTATATTAGCGCTCTTTAAAACATTAGGATGAACCATTCCTGCTCCAACAACTTCTAACCATCCTGTTTTCTGACAAACACTACAACCTTTCTTATTGCAAATTGTACAACTAACATCTACTTCAAAAGACGGTTCAGTAAAAGGAAAGAAAGAAGGGCGAAACCTAACTTCAATATTATCTTTAAAAAGTTCTTTAAAAAAGAAACTTATAACTGACCTAAAGTTTGCAACTGAAATGTTCTCCCCTACCATAAGTCCTTCAAGTTGATAAAAGTTTATATCATGAGAGCTATCAGTAGTTTCATTTCTAAAAACTCTTCCAGGAACAATAATTCTTAGTGGTGGTTCATTTTTTTCCATGTATCTTACTTGAACTGGAGAAGTATGAGTTCTCATTAAAAGCTTGTCTTTTGATTCAAGTTCTTCTCTATCTTTTTGTTTTATAAAAAGAGTGTCTTGCATATCACGAACTGGATGATCAGGAGTAAAGTTTAAGGCATCAAAATTATACCACTCGTTTTCCATCTCTGGTCCTTCAACGGATATAAATCCCATCTTTGCAAATATCTCTTCACAACGCTCTTGTAGTTTAGCAAGCGGATGAACTCCCCCAAAAGAAGCTTTTTTGCCGGGAAGTGTAACATCAAGCCACTCTTCCTTCTCTTCTGTGTCTTTCTTGCTTTCTTTCATCTTTTCATTAATCATCTGTCTCAGTTCGTTTGCTATCTTCCCTACTTTTGCTTTATTCTCTCCAGAAAGATCTTTCAGACAACAAAAAACAGAGGACAACTCTTCCTCTATATATCTCTTACATATTTTTTTTCTTTCAGACGAGCTTTTGCTTCCCTCCACTTCTTTCAAAAACCTATCTCTAATCTTTTTAACTTCGTCAAAATTCATATCTTTATTCTATACCAAAAAAAACAAAAAATCAACAACCCCACCCACAAAAAAAAGCGGTGCGCACTCCACCCCCGCACAGCTTTTTTTGTTTTAATAATTACCTTAGCGTTCTTTCATGGCTCCATTTTAATCTCATTCTTTGCCTTTTTTCTTAAAAGATAATTTTTTAGTATATCTTTCTATTTTGTCAATAGAATCTATAATATCTTTTAAGTGAAGCGAATCACGCATATATAGTGTCTTTTAAGACTTCTTCCTTTATTGATAGTTTTAAGCTATTTTTTGTGGCTAAATCTACTTTTTTCCCCAAAACTTTTTCTAAAAATCGCTCTAATTCAATAAACTTAAAATATCCTATCGGCTCAGAAAATTCAACAAGTATATCAATATCACTTAACCTATTTTGATCTTCTCTCGCAAAAGAGCCAAAAATACCTATTTTTTCAATATTATAAGCATTTTTAAGATTATCTTTGTTTTTTCTAATTAATTCAATAATTTTTTCCATTTCATTTTTCATTATTTTATTATACAAAAAAACAAAAAAATATACAACAATAAATACCAAAAAAAGCATCGGACGCCCCGATCCTCCAACGCTTTTGTGTTTTAATTGACATAATTTTGTTGTAATACAGTTTTTATTGTATCCATTTTCCTCTATAATAAAAAAAATTGGATTCTTTTTAAAAGCTGAGGGCGATAACCCTGAAAGGAAAACATTTATTTCATATAATGTGGCGATTAAAAGAAGTTGAATTTTTGAAGCAAACCACAAAAATTCAATTTGGATGGAGAAGTCTGCAAGACTTCAGAATCTCTTAATCGCTGTTATATTCCCCGAAGGGCTGAAATTTAGTGTAATGTTCCGAAGGAAAATTTTAGAATTAATTTAAAGTGGGCTTATTCTAATTTTATATCAAAAATATCTAATAATCCTATTACTTCTGGAATTGAAAACTTTGTTTTTTTGAGAATATTCTGATTTGGATCTATGCTATAATTTCTAGCATTTTTGAAAGATGCATAACTTAAATTTGAGTTTTGAAAATAACTGCTCTTTAAATCAGAATTTTCAAAATTTGATTTTGTTAAATCAGTATCAATAAAATCACATTCAAAAATTTGACAACTTTCAAAAATAGTATTTTTCAAGTCCAGATCAGAAAAGAAAGACATGGAAATAGGACAATTTTCAAAAGTAAAACTAATAATAAATTTATTGCATTGTGAAAAATTCAATCCCATAATTTTACAATTTTTGAAAATAGTATCTTGAATTTGAGTGTTTTCTAAATTCACGTTAGATAAATTACAATTTTCAAAAACACAATCTATAAAACTCGAATTCTTAAAAGACATGTCTGTAAAATTTACTTTCTTAAAAGTTTTCGATTCAAATTCATTATTCTGATATTCCATAATAATTAGATATTTTTGATTCTTTATAATTTTTGCCCACTTTAAATTAATTGAATATAATGTGGCACAGATGATCCGAAATTTCTTGAAGTAAATCCTGAGGGATTTACTGAAAGAAATTTTGGATATCCGCGGTTAGACGAAGTTGCGGAGCGATAAGGATAACAGCGGAGATATTTGCGCCACATTAGATAAAAGAGCAGAGCGATTTTGTCTAATGTTTGCGTGTATCTGAAGTTATTTTAATAAAAAACTTGTTTTTTGGGAAAATAATTTAGTAAAGCGGTCATTTCGAACCCTTTAAGCCCTGTTATGCTCTTTTGACCATACGAAGCGTGGTCAAACTTTGTCCAGAGTTTTTTCAGGAATATTCTATCTAATAAGCGAATGTAATACATAGAAAACAAAAATATAGGGGTATACTTATTCATCAAGATAACAATTCTTTAATCTTAGTTTTTGCTTCAATAATTTGCGCATCACTAAGTTTAAATCCTTGTTCACTTTCTTCAGGTTTATTTTCTATAGAATAAACTCTCTCTTCTAATTCTGATTGTCTTTTCATTCCATCTGGGAGATCAGGAGTTTTGTTAATAGCTTTTTGAATATCAATGATTTCTTTATTGGCTCTCATGACAGCAATATTTTGATTAATTTCATCAGCAATTTCTTCGGCAAAGTCAATACCAAGCATAAAACTTCTAACAGCATCATTGTCGGGTTGCCATTGGAAATATTGCTGTAATAATGAGTGCCATTTCTTTAAATTTTTTTCGGTAATTCCATAACCTCTTTCAGCTTGTAAAATTTCATTCAAGTACTCTGCATAAACATTCCAATCCTTGACATGCTGATAAAAGATTTCATCCTCCAAAATTTTCAACGATTGCGTAATATACTTTGATTCTGGGCATAACGAATAAGTGTCGTTTTCTACGATAAATTTTTCCCTAGCGTGATCTAGAATTGAATGAAATTTTACTCCTGCCAAAAAAGATTCATCGTTTCCTAAGTCGGTAATAGATAATCTATTGTAATGAGTTTTGTCTCTGTCGATTACTTTCAAATATCTAATATCCGGAAACGATGTGCCAATAAAAAAATCTTTCCTTATTTTGTCTTTAAAAAATTTATCAAAAATTTTCTCGGTTAAAGCAATATGTGTGATTGGTGCTGCCATAGTTTGATTATCTAATAACTGAAAAATATTTCATATAATGTCCGCATTTAATCCGAAGTTTATCACAAAAATAAAATTTTTGGGAAAGATTTTGGATAACGCTTGCGTATATCGGAAGTTCGCCGTAGTATAGTGGAGACAAATTTGGGTGGAAACTTTTGTATAAAAGCCGGAACCAGATATACCATATTATATGATGTATGCTTTTCTTTTTGTCTCGCCTTAGCAAGACTACTTTTTTATAATTAACAAATTTTATTTTTGCCTTGGCGTAAAACAGAAAGGCTGAGGATGAATATCTCAAAGCCAAGACTCCTTATTAAATATTTTTTGTTATCTCTTCAACAATAATTTCTGGTTTTCTTATTTGTCCTTCTTCTACTAATTGATAAATTCTTTTTTTAGAAATAAACAAATTATTTCTTTTTAATTTCGGATCTCTTCCAAGCGTTACCAAATTAAACGAATAAAATTTATTTTTTTCTAAATCAAATTTTCCAAAAATACCATTTTTTGTAGCTACATTTGAAACACATTCAATAAAACATTTTTTTCTTTTTTGAATAATTTTAAACGATCCTTTTATTTCAAATTTAGAAATATCTTCTTTTTCTGGATATAATCCCTTTTCTATTTCCAAGTTCATTGTTCCATCAAAATTTTTATATTCTTTAATATCTAATACATCTTTTCTGATTCCATCTTTAGAATAAAATGAGTTGGATTTTTTTTCTTCAAATAAATTCGCTTCATACATATTCATTCCACGCTCGAAAGGATAAGCAAATTTTTCTAAATCATCTGATGAAATAATAAATTCAATCTTGCACTCTGCATTTAAGTTTGCAAATTTTTGGAATATCTCACTTTTACTTTTATCTTCTATTTCTTTCAAAAACATTCCAGTTAAATCGGTTGTTTTTGGATTATTGTTTATTGTTTGCGAACGAATTGAAGCATAAATCATATAGACTTTATCACCTCCAGCACTTCTTTTTATTGTGTTGAATTGTTCTTCTGTAAGACCAATCCAACGATCATTTTCAGAAGTATTTTTAATTTCTACAAATAAATTTGGATCTCTTAAATTTTTGTTTTCTTTAATATGAAGAATATCAGGCTCATCCATCACCTGATTATTACTTTTAATATCAAAATCAAGAATATAAAATTTATTCTTGTTAAATTCTGTAAAAATTTTCTCTATACCGATTTCGGTTAACTTACCTAATGTAAAAGCGTCTAAAATCGCTCCCAATCCTCTTGGCTCACCAGTTGTCCTGCCTGTGGTATTTTTCGAGGGATCAATATAATAATTTGTCCCAAATTCAAAAACTCTTTTAAAATCTTCTAATGTAAGTTTGTAATATTTCATAATGTTTATTAAAAATTATTCTAAAGCCTTTTTCATGTTTTTGGCAATTCTTTCTACAACTGGTATTACTACAGAATTACCAAATTGTTTATAAAGAGCCGAATCTACAATTTTTGGAAGTTTATAATTTTTTGGAAATCCTTGAAAATTTGCACACTCTCTAGGCGTAAGTTTTCTTATTCCTTGTTCGGTAAGTATGATTGGTACATTATGTCCACCCATTCCCATATTTGCGGTTAAAGTTGGGCAAACATCATTTTTATTTTCTCTCACATATTGCCTTCTCCATTGATAAACAGTATCTTTTTTTGTAATGTCTTTTTTTATTCTTTCAAATAATGGTTTATCATTATAAAAATATTTTTTATCTACTTCTGTTTCTAAACAATTATGGATAGTTTTTGTTAAAGTAATTTTTTTCGGAAATTCAAATTTCTTAAAAGCATTTTCGTCAAGAAATCCAACAATATAAATTCTTTCTCTATTTTGAGGTACATTTCCATATTGCATTGCATTTAAGACTTTGTCAGTTACTTTATATCCTAATTTTTCTAGTTCTTGATATATTACTTTTATTGTATTTCCTTTGTCGTGTGATTTTAAATTTTTTACATTTTCAAGCAAAAAAGCCATAGGCTTTTTATCTTTCAAAATGCGAATAATATCAAAAAAAATATTGCCTCTTCCTTTTTCGTCTTTAAAACCTTGTCTATATCCTGCTATAGAAAAAGGCTGACAAGGAAAACCGCCTGTCAAAATATCAAAATCTGGAATTTTACTTGTTGAAATTTGAGAAATATCTCCTAAAACCATTTGTTTATCTATTCCAAATAGTTCTGAAAAATTTAAATCAAAAGTTATTTTACAGTTATTATCAAAATCATTTGAAAAAACACAATTAAAACCAACATTTTCAAATGCTATTTTTATACCACCTATTCCTGCAAATAAATCAATAAATTTCATAGTTTGATTATATCCATATTATAACAACTTTCAAAAAAACAAGCAAAAAAAGCTGTTGACACCAGGTGTCAACAGCTTTTGATTTAAAAAAAATGCCCAAGGTCCGACCTTGGACACTTGAACATTTTTTTATTGGCGGGGACGACCGGATTTGAACCGGCAACCTTCACTGTGACAGAGTGATGATCTAACCAATTGATCTACGCCCCCAAATATTAAAAATGTGCCGGTGGAGGGACTTGAACCCCCGACCTAATGCTTATGATGCATCCGCTCTAACCAGCCTGAGCTACACCGGCCCTCTCTATTTCTCTATCTAGCTCTAAACTAGCTCTAAAACTTATTTGCGGGGTCAGGATTTGAACCTGAAACTTAGGGTTATGGGCCCTAAATGATACCATTTCACTACCCCGCTCTGTTTATATACTTCCATATTGTAGCAAAAAAGATAAAAAAAGCAAGTAGGAGAGCGTAGAATATAAACTAAGATATTATCCGCAACTCTTTTAGTGTTTCTTTATATATTAAAACGGTGTTTAATGCTTCTTCTTCTGAAAGTTTTACTTCTGGACTCTCAATAATTTCTTTTCTTTTGAGATGCGCCTTTTTAAGTTCTTCAATGTTTGGAATAATTTCTTCTGTTAAATTTTTTGTTTGTTCTACAATATTCTCTCCTTTGTGTCCCATCTGAAATAAAGCATCAGAAACGAGATCGTCTGCTTCTATAACTGCTAATCTTCTTTCTGTTTCTTCCTCTTCTTGTGCTTGTGAAATCATCTCTTCTATATCCCCTTTAAGCTTAACATCAACATAAGGCACCCCTTCCCTTCTTTCAGTAAACTCTTCTTTGAAACTGTAATTAAAATACTTGCTTTTTGAAGTTAAAAACAAGAACGCTACTATAAGAATTATAGATAGAAATATAAAGAACACTCTTGCCATTTGATAAATGTCATAAACCACTGGTGGAAATTTTTCTGGATTTGTTAAAAATTCAATGAAATCAAAAATATAATCAAAAAAACCTCCTGATATTATCATTGTTAGGTCTGCCATATTTTTTCAAATTTTTCAGCAATATTAAATAAAAGCTCTTCTTTAAATCGATCTCCAATCAATTGCACTCCCACCGGAAGTCCATTCTTTTTAACATAAGGAATAGATATTGCTGGAAGTCCAGAAATAGAAGCGGTTACTGTGAAAATGTCCGAAAGATGCATTGTCAAAGGATCTTCTATTTTTTCTCCTATTTTAAATGGAAGAGTTGGGGTTGTTGGAGTAATAATTGCATCAACCCTTTGAAACGCTTTTCTAAAGTCATCTATTATAAGCGCTCTTACTTTTTGAGCTTTTATGTAATAAGCATCATAATATCCTGAAGAAAGAGTGTATGTTCCAAGAACCACCCTTCTTTTTGCTTCTTTTCCTAATCCTTTTCCACGATTTTTCATATAAAGATCTTCTATACTTTTCATCACTGATTCAGTGTCTTCTTTTCCATAACGAATTCCATCATAACGAGCTAAATTAGATGAAATTTCAGAAGCCATAATTATCTCATAAACAGGAAGAGCATACTCTGTGTGGGGCAAGCTTATATCAACCAACTCTATCTCTTCTCCTTTTATCCTTGAAAGCGCTTCTTCTATGCTTTCTTTAACTTCACTGCTAATTCCTTCAATAAAATATTCTTTTGGAACTCCAACTACAATCTTATCTTTCTTTTTTGTTTCAACTGATCCCCCATTAAAATCAACTGTAACCGAATCTCTTTCATCTTTTCCACGAATACTATCAAAAACTAACTTCGCGTCTTCTACAATGTTTGCAAGTACTCCAACTTGATCAAATGAAGAAGCCATACTAATTACTCCACTTCTTGATATCGCTCCGTAAGTTGGCTTAAATCCGACTACTCCACAAAAAGCTGCTGGCTGTCTTATTGATCCTCCTGTGTCAGAACCAAGTGCTATATTACACATTCCAACTGATACGGCAACTGCTGATCCTCCAGAAGAGCCACCAGGAACTCTTTCTAAATCATAAGGATTTCTTGTTGGTCCAAATGCTGAATTTTCAGTAGAAGAGCCCATCGCAAACTCGTCCATATTTGTCTTTCCAATAAAAACACCTCCTTTTTCTTTTATTTTTTCAATCACTGTTGCATCAAATGAAGCATTGTAATTTTCAAGTATTTTTGAGCCAGCAGTGCATCTTTTTCCTTTTATTAGAATGTTATCTTTTATTCCAAAAACAGCTCCGTAAAGAGGAAGACTGGAATCTTTCTTTTTCATCTCTTGAACAGTGTCTTGAAAAACATCTAGAAAAACATTCATTTCCTCGTTTCTTTCCTTAATTAAAGACAAAAAATTAGCAACAACCTCTTCAGGGGTTGTTTCTTTATCTCGTAATCTTTTTTGAGTTTCTTTGATTGTTATCCCCATATTGATTTCACTTTTAAGTAGTTATTTTTGTGCTCTTTTATCTTTTTGACCTCTTCTTTCATACCATTTTTTTCTTTATTTGAAAGATCTTCACGAAAAACATTGCTTGTTTCTGAAAAATGAAAAAATGGTTCCGTTTTTTCAGTATCAACTTCACTCAATTTTTGAACATACTTAAGAATTGCCTCCAACTTTTTTGGAACACTTTCTAATTCTTCATCAGTAAGTTCCACTCTTCCAAGAAAAGCTAATTTTTTAACTTCTTTTTTACTTATCATATTGTTTATTTAAAATTACTTCTGTCGGGGTGTTTTTAATTCATCACTTTCAATAAAAATTTCAGAGTGTTTATCAAGATGTTCTAGGGCATATCCAGCTCCTCTAACCACTGCTGTAAGTGGATCATCCCCTACTTGTGTTTTTATCTTTGTTTCTTTTTCAATCAAAGAATCAAGTCCTTTCAATAAACTTCCTCCTCCTAATAAATATATTCCCCTTGACATAATGTCTGCTATTAGTTCTGGAGGAGTTTCTTCTACTGTTTCTTTTACAGTTTCCACTATCTCTCTTACTGACTTAGCAAGAGCTCTTCTTGTATTAGTATCATCAATAATTATCTCTTCTGGAAGTCCGTTTACCAAATTTCTACCTCTTACAGCATACTCCATCTTTTCTTCAAGTGGAGTTGCTGAACCTATCTTTGTTTTAACATCTTCAGCAGTTCTTTCTCCGATTAGTAGATTATATTCATTTTCAACAAAATTAATTATATCTTCATTAAGTTTATCTCCTGCAACTCTTAAACTTTTTGAGATTACAACTCCTCCTAAAGATATAACCGCTACTTCTGTTGTTCCTCCACCAATATCAACAACAAAGTTTCCTCCTGAATCTTGAATTGGAAGCCGAATTCCAATCGCAGCAGCCATCGGTTCTTCAATAAGATAAACACTTTTTGCTCCTGCGTTCTTTCCAGCGTCTTCTACTGCTTTTTTTTCAACCTCTGTTACTCCGCAAGGAATTCCAATTACTACTCTTGGACGAGTTGAAAAAGGAAATCTAGTTTTATTTGCTCGTTCAATAAAATAACGAAGCATCTGTTCAGTGACATCAAAATCAGAAACAACTCCTGAAACAAGTGGTCTTGTCGCAACAATATGACTCGGTGTTCTTCCTACCATCTTTCTTGCCTCTTCTCCGATCGCTAAAATCTGCCCCGTTTTTTTGTTTATCGCAACAACGGACGGTTCAGACATTATAATCCCCTTTCCTTCAACATAAACCAAACAGTTTGCTGTTCCGAGATCAATTCCAACATCAGAAGAAAGCTTGATATTAAATAATTTTTTTAACATAATCTGTGATTTCGCTTATATTAATAAACTTGACATCATTTTTAGTCCTTTTTTTGACTTCCACAGTGTTATTTTTAAGAGTTTTTTCACTAACTATAACTCTGTAAGAAACTCCGATAAGATCACTTTCTACCATTTTTTCTCCAGGACTTTTATCACGATCATCATAAAGAACATCAACTCCCGCATCTAAAAGCTCTTTATATATCTTTTCTGTTTCTTCATTCTTGTTAAAAGATATTAAGTGAATTTGAAAAGGAGCAATTTCTTTTGGCCAAACAATTCCTTTCTCATCAGCAAATATTTCAACAATAGTTCCCATTACTCTACTAACCCCTATTCCATAACAACCCATATATACTGGTTTTTCTTCTCCATTTTCATCTTTATAAGTTAAGTTAAACGAATCTGAAAAGCGAGTACTAAGTGGAAATATATTTCCCACTTCAATTGATTTTTTAACCTCAAGCTTCTCTTTCTTTTTTCCGCACTCTGGACACTCTGGATTGTCATCAATTATCTCTTTATTTATTGCAACCTTACAATCTGAACAAAAATATATCTCATCTTCTCCTATCTCTGATATTGTTTGAAACTCGTGAGAATATTTAGAAAATGTTCCTCCTGATGCAAAACTAATAAAAGTTATATCCCCAATTCCAAGCTTTTTAAATATGTTATGATAAGCAACTTTTGCTTTTTCATAATACTTCTCAAAACACTCTTGAGTGGTATGAAAAGAATAGAGATCTTTCATTAAAAACTCTCTTCCTCTTAATATTCCGGATTTTGAGCGAAGTTCATTACGAAACTTTGTTTGAACTTGAAAAACACCACAAGGAAGGTCTTTGTATGAAGAAATAAAGTTTTTTAAAAGTGGAGTTACTATCTCTTCGTGGCTTTGTCCAAGAACAAGATCTCCGCCACTATTTAATTTTGTATAAAAAAGAACATCTATCTTGTCTCTTCCAGTGGCTTCATAGTTTTTAAGAGGATGAAGGGCTGGCATTAAAACTTCGTGTGCCCCCATTGTTTCAGTCATTTCTTTACGAATAATATTTTCAATTTTTCTTAAAACTTTTAATCCCATTGGAAGGAAAGAGTATACTCCCGCCATCTCTTTATTAATAAATCCTGCGCGCATCAAAAGATCAGCATTAAGAGATGTTTCATCTTTTATTTTTTCTTTTCTTGTTTTTGTAAAAAATTTTGATTGTTTCATTTTGATATTTTTTAGAACATTCCAAAATCTTTAAATGTCACAAAGATCATAAGAGCTATTAGTAAGACAAAAGAAATCGCTGTCATTCTTTGTTCTATATTCTCGGAAACAGGACTTCCTTTTATTTTTTCTATTGCTAAAAATACTAATCTTCCGCCATCAAGGGCAGGAATTGGAAAAGCATTAACAACTGCTAAAGAGATTGTTATAAGACCAACAAAGTATAGAAACTCTGAAAAACCACGATCAAAGGCCCCTGCGCCAATCTCAACAATGGCAACTGGTCCTCCAACTTCCATTCCAGCAGGAAGCGAAGACATTGTCACTGCTGATTTGATAAGAGTTCCAAATCCAGAAACCACCATCCAAGTGGTATCTTTTGTTAATAAAACTCCTTTTACTGGAGCATAATAAAGAGGATAACTTTTTTCAGCTGTTGAAAGCATCATTATCCCAACTGCTCCTTCCTCAACTTCATATTTTTGTTTTGGAACAAGAGATAAAGAAATTTCTTCCCCTCCACGATCAACTTTAAACTCCATCTCTTCTCCTTCACTTTCTTGAATTAAAGATATTACCTCTGATGAATTTTTAATACTACTTCCTTCCACTTCTTTGATAATGTCTCCCGCTTCAATTCCTGCCTCTCCAGCAGGAGACTCTTCTAAAACATAAGCAATAATAACTTGTTCATTTGAAAACTCCCCTGTTTGCATATCTTCTTCTGAAACAATAGTTCGAACACCTGCAACTGAGTATACTGAAAAAACAACAGCAGCAACTACAAAAAAAGCGGCAATTCCTCCAAAAACAATAAGCGCTCTTTGGTATATCGGTTTTGTAGAAAAGCTTCGCTCATCGTTAACACTTCTATCTTCTCCATATAACTTAACAAACCCTCCTAAAGGAATCCAGTTAATTGAATATATCGTCTCCCCTATCTTTTTTCCCCATATTCTTGGCGGAATCCCAACTCCAAATTCTTCAACTTTAACTCCATACTTTTTGGCAAGCAAAAAATGCCCCAACTCATGGAGAATAATTAGAATAATAAGCGTTAAAATAATATAAAAAATGGTCATGATAAGTTTTATTAATTTTCAATTTATCCCCTTATTTCCTCTTCTTTCTTTTTTGTTATTTCGTCTATCTTTTTATTATACTGATCAATCAAATCCTGAAGCTCTTCTTTTCCTTTAAACTTTTCGTCTTCTTTTATTTCTTTTTCTTGAAATTTGTCTTGAATCTCTTTCCACGCTTCTTCTCTTGCTCTTCTCAAGCTAACTCTTGCTCCTTCTTTCTTCTTTGCTGATATCTTTAACAAACTTTCACGATACTCTTGAGTAAGAGGAGGAAGAGAAACTCTAATACTACTATCTCCAACAGAAACTCCTAAATCCGCTTCTGATTTTTGAACTGCTGAAATAATATCTCTTATGTAGTTTTTATCCCACGGTTCTATCAGTATCTGTCTTTTTTCTGGACAAGATATTGAAGCAAGTTGCTTCAATGGCATCTTCTGATCAAAGCAGTCAATAATAATATCCTCCACAACTGAAGGAGTTGCTCTATCTGCTCTTATTTTCTTCATCTCTTCAGTGAAATAACTAATAACTTTCTCCATCTCTGGTTTGGTTTTTTCAACTATTTTTTTATACTCCATAATTACTTAATATTATATTTTAACGACTATATTTTCCATTGCTAACTCTATTTTTGTGTTTGTTTTTTTGTGCAAATAAATAATTTCTTCTGTTTCTTTTACTGCTTCTCTATATTTTGTGCTTTTTTCTTTATTTTTCATCTTTATAATCATCTTTTCTTCCAATATTCTTAATAAGCATTCTAAGAATTCTATTGTTCTCTCTTCTTTTGTTATTTTTTTTATTAAAGAAAATCTTGAAGCAAGATCTTTCTCAAGAACATCTCTTGTTTCTTCCTCCAACGCCTTTACTTCGTTCTTTTTTTCAGGATCAGCAACATAATCAAGTGCTACTCCAGGTCTTCCGAGAGAAAGTTTAACTGCTTCTTTATCTTTTATACTTTCACCAATTTCTTTCGCGCTAACTGGATAAAAGCTCATCTCAAAAACCCTTGAAATGATTGTTGGAATTATCATCCGAGGATAATCACTTATTAGAATAATAATTGTTTTTGCTGGTGGTTCTTCAAGTGTTTTAAGAAGTGTATTTTGTGAAACATTGTTCATAAGATGCGCTTGATCAATAACAACTCCTTTAAACTTTGAATTAACTGCCTTAAATGAAACCTTTTCTATTATTTCTTCTATCTGAGAAACTTGTATTTCCTTCTTTTCAGGCGATATTTCTATAACATCTGGATTCACTCCTTGATGCTCACCATTAAGTTGTTTTAAAAACCAGTAAGCAACTGTTTTCTTTCCTATCTTTTCGGGTCCAGAAAATAAAAATGCATGAGGAATATTTCCTTTTTCAGCAAATATTTTTAATTTTCTTTGTTGCTCTTTGTGTCCAATTATCATTTGATTATGCTTTTTTTATAAGCATCAAGATTATCAATAACAACTCCTGCTCCCCTAGCAACACACAAGAGAGCATCTTCAGCTATAAAAGAAGGAACTCCTGTTTTTTCAGTGATATAAACATCTATGTTTCTCAAAAGCGCTCCTCCTCCAGTAAGAACCATTCCTTTATCCATTATATCAGCAGAAAGTTCAGGCGGAGTCTCTCTAAGCACTTGCTTAACAACCTTTACAATTTCTTCTAGTGGCTCTTTTATTGCTTCACAGATCTCATTTGATGAAATTTGTATTGTTTTTGGAAGACCAGATGCAAGTCCTCTTCCTCTTGCTTCCATTATCATCTCTTCTTTTTCTTGAATTGCCGTTGCAATACTTATTTTTATCTCCTCAACGCTTTTCTCTCCAAGCGCAATATTGTGTTTATTTTTAATATAGTTAGAAATATTAAAATCCATTGCGTCTCCAGCAATTCTTAAAGAACGAGCAACAACAACTCCTCCCAGTGAAATAACTGCTACTTCCGTTGTTCCTCCACCAATATCAACAACCATATGCCCAGAGCAAGAAGCTATCGGAATCCCTGCCCCAATTGCAGCAAGAATCGGCTCTTTCACAACATAAACATTTCGTGCTCCTGCTGATAAACCAGCTTCTATAACTGCTCTTTTTTCTGTTGATGTAATTCCTGCAGGAACTCCCACCATAAACTCTGGTTTAACAAATCTTAATCCAGGAGATTTTTCTATAAAATACCTAAACATCGCTTCTGTTATTCTGTATTCAGCAATAACTCCGTCTTTTAATGGTCTGTAAACGGTTATCTCGTCAGGAGTTCTTCCCAACATCTCTTTCGCCTCTTTTCCAACAGCAAGAATTTTATTTTCAGAAACACTAACAGCAACAACTGATGGTTCATTGATAATAATTTCTTTTCCTGGAGCAAAAACAAGTGAGTTGCAAGTCCCTAAATCAATTCCTATTTTTCGTGAAAACATAATATTTATAATTTAATTAACCCTTTCTATATCCACTCCAATATCTCTTAATCTTTTGTCTATTTCTTCATACCCTCTATCAACTTGAGTGGCATCATTTATTACCGTTGTTCCTTGAGCTATTATTCCAGCAATAATAAGAGCTACCCCTCCTCGCAGATCAAGTGGATTAAGCTTTGCTCCGTAAAGCTTTGTTGGTCCGTTAATTATAGCTCGGTGTGGATCACAAATAACAATCTCTGCTCCCATTTTATTCAATTCTTCCAAATATTTCAACCTTCCTTCATAAAGAGGATCATGAATAAGAGTTAATCCCTCGGTTTGTGTTGCAAAAACTCCCAAAGGGGCTTGAAGATCGGTAGGAACTCCCGGATGAGGCATCATCTGAATCTTTTTCATTTTCACCTCTCCTGAAGGGTGAGTAATCACTTCGTTTTCTTTAATTTCAATTTTCGCTCCAAATCCTTTTAACTTACTAAGAAAAAGGTCTAAATCATCAGTAGGGGCGTTTTTTACGCTAATTGTTGTTTTTGTTGTTAACCCAAGGAGAATAAAAGTTCCTGCTTCAATATAGTCATAAGGAATCTTATACTCACTTCCCTTTAACTCTTTTTTCCCGTTTATCTCAATAGTATGCGTTCCCTCTCCTTTTATATCAGCACCCATCTCTTTTAAAGAAAGAGCAAGATGTCTAACATGAGGTTCTGCTGCGGCTGTCTTTATAACTGTTTTTCCTTCTGCAAGCACCGCCGCCATCATTATATTTTCAGTTGCAGTTACAGAGAACTCATCAAGAATAATTTCTCTTCCTTTCAATCCATCTTTTGCTTTAAAATGATATATGTTTTGTCTCCCAGGAAGATCACTTTCTTCTATAAACTCCTCAACCTCAACCCCCAACTCCCCCAATGCGTTTATGTGTGTGTCTATTGGACGAGAACCAATAACACATCCACCAGGATAAGGAATTCTAACCTCTTTAAAACGAGCAACTAGCGGTCCCAAAAGAAGAACTGAGATTCTCATCTTGGTAAGCAAATCAAAATCAAGTTTATTGGGGTCAATATTTTTAGGATCTATTTTAATTTTTCTTTCTTCTAAAAAATCAATCTCTCCACCCATGTTTTTTATAACTTCCAGTAATTTTTTTATATCTTCAATAAGTGGAACATTCTCTAATATAGAAGGCTCTGAAGAAAGAAGAGTGCTCGCGATAATCGGAGCAGCCGCATTTTTTGAACCTCGAACATTGATACTTCCTTCAACCTTACTCCCTTCTCTTATAATTAGTTTTTCAGACATAAAATTTAATTTAAATGTAAAATCTACTACAAACTATTATACTACATACCAAACAAAAACTCAAAAACGCTTCAGGGAAGCACACGAAACAACGCGAAACTGGAACGCGAAACAACACAAAACTCTATCTTCAATCCCGAAGAAGGTGTATAGAAGTTAACTAATTCGTTGACAGTTTTCTAAGAAATTCCACTATGTTTGTTCCATTAATTCCTTAGTAAGATCTTTAATTAAGACACCAATAATTAAGGCACCAAGCGCCTGAAAAAAATTCTAAATACTAAGCAAATACTAAATTCAAATGTTCAAAACAAATTCCCCGAGGTCTCACCTCGGGGATTTACTCTACTTTGCTTTTTCAGAAAATGGTTATATGGAAAATAGAAAGTGGTATGGAAGATAGAAAATGGAAGATAGAAGATGGATAAAACCTAATTTCTATTTTTATAACTAATTTCTAATTTCCACTCTCTATACTACTTTCTAATTTCTATCTTCTATACTATTCTCTATTTTCTATACAACTATTCTTCATAAGTCCGACATAAGGATTTTTGTTTTGGATTTTAGATTTTGATGCTTATGATTTATTTAGGATTTGTAATTTGTGATTTGGTGCTTATACAATGGGATTCTTCACTACGCTACTCTTCGTTCAGGATGACAGTATCCCTCCACCGTCATTCTGAGCGGAACGAAGTGAAGCGAAGAATCTCATGGTTTCTGCAAAGGTAATGGGATTCTTCAGTTGTTTCACTCCTTCAGAATGACGGGGAGGGATAAAAAAGATTCCCGCTTTTTGCGGGAATCTAGCCAAATGTCAAATATCAACACTATCTTTTTCTCCATTGTGGCGCTCTTCTTGCTCTTGTTAATCCTGGTTTTTTTCTTTCTCTCATCCTTGGATCACGAGTAAGATATCCTGTTGATTTTAATTTTTTTCTAAACTCTTCATTAAATACCACTAAAGCGCGAGATATTCCGTGACGAACTGCTTCTGCTTGTGATTTTACTCCTCCTCCAAAAACTTTTACTGATATATGAAAATTGTCTACAAGATCAAGATGAGTTAGCGCTTCTTTGACTGTTTTTTGCAGTTCAAAAGTTGGAAAGTAATCTTCCATTTTTTTATCATTAACAACTATTCCTCCGTTCTTTTTTTCATAAATACGAACTGTGCAAGAAGATGTTTTTCTTCTTCCTACTCCTTGATAATACTTGTCTGCTTTTTTATTTGTTTTTTCTTTAGTAGTAGTTGGCATATTACTCAAATTTTAAACGCTTTATTCTCTCTTTTCTTAATCTATTTTTAGGAAGCATTCCGTAAACAGCTTTTCTAAGAGGAGCTTCGGGATCTTTTTCAACTAACTTCTTATAAGGAACCTCTTTTAGTCCTCCAAGATAACCAGAGTGATGATAGTAAATCTTATTTTCTTTTTTGTTTCCAGTAACTTTTATTTTATCTATATTTTTCACAACAACAAAACCACCCTTATCTTCATGAGGACGATAATTTTTCTCGTTTTTTCCCATTAAAATAACTGCTATCTGCGTTGCGACTCTTCCTAATGATTTATCGGCAACATCAACAGTATAAGTTTTTCGCTCTGTTTCAGTAGTCATTTTTATTTTTTATTTTTATACAAACTCAATTATTGCCATTCTGGCACTATCTTCAAATCGGGGAGCTGTTTTTATTATTCTTGTGTATCCACCTGGACGATCTTTGTAGCGAGGAGCAATCTCCTTTATTAGCTTCTCAGCAATATCGTCAGATAGTCTACTTGCAAGCACTCTTCTGTTATAAATACTATCTGTTTTTGCTCTTGTTATCATCTTCTCAATAAGAGGACGCAACTCTTTTGCTTTTGCCTCTGTTGTTTTTATTTTCTCGTTTATTATAAGAGCACGGACAAGAGAGACCATAAGCGCTTTGCGTTGATCTCTTTTAATCCCAAATCTTTTTTTGTTTTTTATTCTTGGCATAGTTTTTAAAGCCCTAGTTTACTTTTTACTTTAATCTCTTCAAGTCCCTTTTCTCCCATTCCTTTTAAAGAAAGAATATCTGATTCTGTTTTTTTCAAAAGATCTTTTTCTTTTTTTATTTTATTTTCAATAAGAATTCTTTCTGTTCTTTTTGATAAATTTAAATCTTCAATCTTAACTTCCTCTTTCTTTGTTTTTTTCTTATCAGCTTTTTTTGTTTTTTCTTTTTTAGTTTCTTTCTTCTCTATTTTGACTTCTTTTTCTGCTTCTTTTTCTTTATCTTCAGAAAAAGAAATAGCTGAAAAATGATCTTTAAGAATATTTACCGCTTGAATGTATGCCTCTTTTGGAGTTATTGTTCCATCGGTTTCTATTTCTAAAAATAAACGATCAAAATCGGTTCTTTTTCCAACTCTCATATTCTCAACATGAAATTTCACCGTTCTTATTGGTGTAAAGACAGAGTCAACCATAATCTGACCTATTCCCAGCTTTGCCTCTTTTCTTTCTTGGGCCATTGAGTATCCTATTCCTTTTTCAATCTCTACTTCCATATCTAGTGAAGCTTTCTTATCAGTAGTGGTTGCGATATAAGCGTCTTTGTTTACAATTTCAACTTGTGTCGGAATTTTAAAAGAAGATGCTTTTATCTCTTTTTCTCCTTTAATGCTCAACTTCATTACTTGCTGTTCATCACTATGAAGCTTAAAACGAAGTTCTCTTAAATTAAGAATTATTGTTATAACATCTTCCATTACTCCCGAAAGAGTTGAAAACTCGTGATTTACTCCCTCTATTCTTATTTTTGTAATAGCGGCTCCACCAAGAGAAGAAAGAAGAACTCTCCTCAAGCTGTTTCCTATTGTTATTCCATATCCTGGATAAAGAGAATCTATTTCAAAAACAGCATTGTTTTCTTTTTCATCTTTAATTTTTGGATTAGATGGCAGTGAAATCATAGTTTTTTGTTTATAATAATTACAAGGTGTAAAAAGTTACCTAGAATAAAATTCAAAGATAGAAGAGATTTCAACTGGAGGAGCAATATCTTTAATAACAACCTCTCCTGTTGATTTTGCTTCTATTTTGTTTTTATCTAAAGAGATCCAAGACGGTGGTTTAAAATTTTTCATTTTTGTCTTGAAATCAACAAAGTTTTTTGTTTTCTTTTTTGAATCACGAACTGAAACAACATCTCCAACTTTTACTTGATAAGAAGAAACATCTACTGGTCTTCCATTAACATGAAAGAATCTGTGATTAACAAGTTGTTTTGCCTCAAGACGAGAAGAAGCAAATCCAGCTCGATAAACAAAGTTATCCAATCTTCCTTCTAACACTCGCAAAAGTTGATCTCCCGCTCCTTCTGTTCCTGAGTTCTTTTCTGTAACTGACTTGATATAATGAACAAACTGCTTCTCTTTAATATAGTACCAATAACGAAGCTTTTGTTTTTCAACAAGCTCTATTCCGTACTGAGAAACACGACTCTTTCTTCTCTTTGGTTTTTCTCCCGGAGAGTATGGCTTTTTTATCATTGGGCATTTTTGAGAATCACACTTCTCTCCTTTCAGAAAAAGTTTAGCACCAACTCTACGGCATTTTTTACAACTTGGGGATTTTATCATATTACTACGAATTACAAATATTATAATAGTTATAGTCTCCTTACTTTTGGTGGGCGACATCCATTATGAGGAATAGGAGTGATGTCTTTTATGGAGATAATAATTATGTTTTTGGTCGCAAGAGCTCTCAAGGCTGAAGTTCTTCCACTGCCCACTCCTTTTACAAAAACACTAACTTTTTTCACTCCCATCTTCTCCATCTTTTCAGCAACAACATTCATTGCTTCAGAAGCAGCATAAGGAGTTGATTTTTTTGTCCCTTTAAATCCTAAACTTCCTGCACTTGTCCAAAACAAAACTTTTCCGTTATCATCAGTAACAGTCAACATTGTGTTGTTATAAGAAGCAGATATGCATATGCGAACCTTTTCTACACCTCTTCTTCCGGTCTTAACCTTTTTCTTCTTGGAGGTGCTCTTTACATCTTGCTCTGCCTCTTTCAAGATTTCTTCTTCTGTTTGTTTTATTACTCTTTTTTTACCCATATTTATTTTATTTTGGTGCTGGAGCTTCTTTCCTTCCGGAGCCAGCAGATTTTCTAACATTACCCCTAACAGTACGACTGTTTGTTTTTGTATTTTGTCCACGGACTGGAAGTCCTTTCTTGTGTCTTACTCCACGATAACAGTTTATTCTTTTCAACCTATCAACTGAATCACGAAAATCTCTACGAAGTTCACCTTCTATTCTGTATTTTTTTTCAACAAAATCTCTAAGTTTTTTAGCTTCAGCATCAGACAACTCTGAAATTCTTTTTGATTCATCAATCTTAACTTCTCTCAATATGTCTTGACTTGATGCCTTCCCAATACCAAAAATATAAGTAAGGGCAATTACCGCTCTTTTTTCTTTAGGTATATTTACTCCAGATATTCTCATAATAATACAAAATAAAAACTAAAAACAAACAAACTATCCTTGTCTTTGTTTGTGTTTTTTATTTTTACAAATAATATAAACTCGGCCTTTGCGCCGAATAACTTTGCAATCTTTACAAATTTTCTTAACTGATGACTGTACTTTCATCCTAAATTAAAACAAAAACTAACGTTTTTGCATTATTAGCTTTATACAATAGAGGGTATAGGACACGAACCAAATAATCTTTAGCGGAATCAATTTTATTCATATTCAAGACGCGAGGAGTGAAGCAATATGATAATATCGTGAACGACGAGCAACGCAGAATATGGATAAAATTGATCCGCCCTACGGGAAGCTGATAAATGGTTGATTTCTGCGTCACTCCTCCTCAATGTAGCTATCGCTACCTTTCGTCGTCGTTCCTTGAAATCAACTCATTTATCAGCTTCTAAAGATTGTTTGATTCGTATCCTATACCCTAAGAGTAATTTTACACCCTAACTTAAAAATTGTCAAATTGTATATCATACTCTTACCCCCTATAAACAATTCTCCCTTTTGTTCGATCATAATCATCTCTTTCTATTGTTACTTTATCTCCTGGAAATATCTTTATTCGATGAATTCTAAGCTTTCCAGCAAGATAAGCATTGACCTCTGTCTTATCTTCTAATTCAACTCTAAACTTTGTATTAGGAAGTGCTTCTAAAACAACTCCTTTTTCTGTATTTCTTTTTTGTTTCATTTGTTATTAAAATCTAAAATAATTTTTATGCGATCCGCGCTACTAACTTTTTTTAACAATCCTATTGGACGATTATATATAGTAAATCCTTTTAAGTCAATACTTTCTTGAATTTTTGTTTGTGCTTCTTGGAAGTTGAGACCCGCCACTTCTCTCTTTAGACCCTCTTTATCTATCTCATTGTAAATAATAGCTGAAAATATTAAAGATATTTCTGCGCTCTGTTCTTGAAAGTTTATGTTGTTAAAAATACTTTCTATCTGCTTGCTCTCTTCATCAAGCGTATATCCTTCGGGGATAAAATCTTTTGCAAAACTATCAAGAAAATCATACTCTATTCCAAACGCTCTAACTTCTGCATCTATTTCAAAGTTAAACTTTTCACTTGTTTCACCTTCTTCAAATATTCTTTTTTCAATAACCTCTACCTCATAATACCCAATTAGATACTCTTCATTATATTTTTCTTTTATTGCCTTTTTCCCTTTTTCCAGTATCTCTTGTTTTAAATTTTCTTCTGTCACTATTTTTTCTTCTTCTCTTAGATAAGGAACCTCTTCTATACTTCCCTCTGTTACTAAGTTGACAGATGTCCCTGTTACATTCTCATAAACAACTGTCCCTTGAAGTCCTGGTAAATGTAAAATAGTTCCTTCTGATAAGTTGTACTCTTCCCCCGCTTCATCAGCAGTAACTTCTATTTCAACACAACCCCCTTGTCCTGTTCCTAGAACAGTAAACTTTTCATTTGCTCTAAATAAAAGACCATCATTAGAAGTAAAACGAGTTCCTTCAATATAAAGATTACTGCTTGCTGTATAATCCTGACAGACTTCTACAGTCACAACTGCAACTGATTCTACTATCTCTCTTCCTTCCACTTCAACTAATGTTTTTTCGGTTATTTTTTCAACAAGAACTGCTCCTCTAACTTCGTTTTCTTGAAGCGATCCCGTTGCTCGCGAAACAACATCTTCTTTTACTGCAAACTCAGTAACTTCTGGTTGAATAACTATCTCTGTTCTGTATGATGCATAACAAAAATATCCTCCTCCTATAGCAATCAATAAAAGTAAAAAAGCAAAAACTCCTCTTAAAGAATTGTTGTTTTTTGTCCTTTTCTTTTTACTTCTTGAAGCGTGTGGCGATGGTGGATATATGTCAATTACTTTTTCTTTCATTTTTAAAATGTAAATATATTAATAAATTAACAGTTAATCGTCAATTAAAATTGCCTTTATTCTTCTTACTCCGGCTGAAGATGCTTCTTGTTTTTTGATTGAAAATTTTCCTAACTCTAATGTTTGACTAACATGAGGCCCTGTACATATCTCCCTTGAAAATATACCTCCTTCATTATCAATAATTGAGTAAACAAAAACTTTTGAAGGATATTTCTCTTTAAAAGAAGCTGTTTCACAAATCTTTAAAGCATCTTCAAGATCCATCTCTTCTTTTTTCACAATCATATTTTTTTCTATTGCTTCATTAACAATCTCTTCAACTTTTTTCAACTCTTCATCAGTTAATTTTCTATCACAAGAAAAGTCAAAACGCAATCTTTCAGAGTTTATATTACTTCCTTTTTGAAAAACGGTATCACCAATTACTTTTCTTAATGCCGAAAGTAAAAGATGAGTTGCTGTATGAAGTTTCACTGTTTCTTTTTCATGGTCTCCTAATCCTCCCTTAAACGCCCCCGCTGACAATTTTCTTGACAGTTCTTGATGTTTTCTTGTCTCTTCATAAAATCCTTTCCTGTCAACTTCTTGCCCACTCTCAAATGCCATCTCTTCTATAATCTCTATCGGAAAACCGTATGTCTGATAAAGAAAAAAGGCTGCTTCTCCGTCAATAACTTTTTTATCTTTCATCTTTTCAAACTCCTTAATTCCCCTTTCTAATGTTTTTTTAAATGTTTCTTCTTCTTTTGATAGTTCTTGATAAACAAAAGCTGAGTTATCTTTTATTTCTGGATATATCTCTTTGTAAATAGAAACAACCTCTTCTGCTACTTCTTTAAGCCAGTTATCTTTACTGATTCTAAGCTGTCTTCCGTGTCTTATTGCTCTCCTAATTAATCGTCTCACAAAATATCCTTGTTCTTTGTTAGATGGAGAAATTCCTCTTTCGTCTCCAATAATAAATGTTGCAGCTTTAATGTGATCAGCAACAACTTCAAATGATTTTATGTTTTCTCTATATTTTAATCCAGACAACTGTTCTATTTTTTCTATAATCGGTAAAAAAAGATCTGATTCAAAAATGCTTGTTTTCCCTTGAGATATCATTGTTAATCGCTCAAGTCCACCACCAAAATCAACATTTTGTTTTGGTAACTTTTCAAATCCATCCTCTTTCTTTAAAAACTGAATAAAAACACTGTTTCCGATTTCAATAAACCTTCCACAGTCACAGTTTATATGGCAAGGTTCGTTTTTAAATGGAGAATTCTCATGGTGTTTGTGTTCTTCACCAAGATCATAAAAAATTTCACTATCTGGTCCTCCTGGCTCTCCTACTGGCATATTTTCAGGAGCTCCTGCTCTTGACCACCAGTTTTCTTTATCAGGGTAGTAAAAGATTCGTCCTCCCTGCATTCCATTCTTTTCTGTAAAATCAACTGCTTCTGCTTGAA
>JAYEKQ010000002.1:0-5267 GCA_034661095.1 Patescibacteria group bacterium
TGTCAACAAGCTTAAATATTTCTTGAATACAAAAAGTGGACATTTTTAATGTGCCTACTTTTTGGGGTACAGATCAGTGTAACTTGTGTCAATAAAAAATGCCATAGGTGACACCTATGGCATTTTTTTGTGTCCGACCTATGAAACTGGATTCCCGCTTTCGCGAGAATGACAAGGGAGTTTCCATAGGTGTCACCTATGACATTTTGTTTTTGTTGTGTTTTTGCTTTTTGAACTATTATTATGTATAATATGGTTGTTTTATGAAGCACTCGTAGTTCAATTGGATAGAACGCCAGATTGCGGATCTGGAGGTTGCAGGTTCAAGTCCTGCCGGGTGCACACAATGAACTTCTCTACTTCTGTTTTAGAAATCTCTGGGGTTGGTCCAGCCAACAAAAAGAAATTAGAAAAGCTAAAGATAAAAACTGTTGGCGATCTTTTGTTTTACTTTCCACGCCGATATGAAAACTTTTCTCAAAAAAGCTCTATTGCTTCAATATATAACAAAGGAAAATATACTGTTGAAGGAAAAGTTATTAAAGCAAATACTGATGTAACAATCGGAAGAAGAATCGCTATTTTTGAAATAATTATAAAAGACAAAACTGGAGAAATAAAAGCAGTTTGGTTTAATCAACCATATCTAAAAGAAAAAATAAAAGAAGGAGATGAAATAGTTCTTTCAGGAGTAGTTAACTTTTCCAAAGACGGCTTACAGTTTTCAAACCCTTTTTACAGAAAACTTAACTCTGATGAAGATGCCTTTGATATAATTTCAGTATATTCCGAGCAAGGAAAGATAACTTCTTCTTTTCTCCGTTCTATTATCAAGAAAGCTCTCTCTGGGATAAACATTCAAAACAAAGAAACACTTCCAGCTAAAGTAATTAAAAAAAATAATCTTTTTTCTTTATCAGGAGCACTAAACGAAATTCACTTTCCATCTTCAATTAGCAGTTTAAAAAAAGCAAAGAGAAGGTTCTCTTTTGAAAGAATCTTCCTCCTTCAGCTTTTTATACTAGAACAAAAAATCGCTATCTCTGAGAAAAAGGGGGTTCCTGTTCCAGTTGATATTGAAAATATAAAAGATCTTGTTAAAGGTCTTCCGTTTACTTTAACTGATGCTCAAAAAAAAGCATCTTGGCAGATTCTTAAGGATATAGAAAAAAATACTCCGATGAACCGTCTTCTTGAGGGAGATGTTGGTTCTGGGAAAACGATTATTGCAACAATCGCTTCTCTTGCTGTAATAAAAGCTGGTTATCAAGTTGCCTTAATGACCCCTACAGAAGTTCTTTCAAAGCAACACTTTGACGAAATAGCAAAACTGCTTTGGCGATTCAAGATTGACATTGGTCTTCTTACTGGAAAAAAAGATAAAATAAGATCAAAAAGATTAAAAGGAGACTCGTTTGAAGTTTCCAGAGAAAAGCTTCAAGAAAAGGTGGAAGATGGAAAAGTAGATCTTCTTGTTGGAACTCACGCCTTAATACAAGACAAGGTGAAGTTTAAAAACCTCGCTCTTGTTATTGTTGATGAGCAACAAAGATTTGGCGTAGAACAAAGAGCAAAGCTGTGTTTAAAAAAAGATTCTTTCATTCCTCATCTTCTCTCAATGACTGCAACACCAATACCAAGAACTCTTGCTCTTACTCTTTATGGAGATCTTGATCTTTCGGTTATTGACGAGATGCCCGAAGAAAGGAAACCGATAATAACTGAACTTATTTCTCCTAAAAAAAGAGGGGACGCTTATTTGAAAATAAAAGAAGAGATAAAAAAAGGGAGACAATGCTTTTTTATTTGTCCTCGGATTGATGATCCTGATAAAAAAGATACCAATGGAAAAAAATCGCCGTGGGCAAACTTGAAATCGGTTGAAAAAGAAAAAGAGAGACTTGCAACAGAAGTTTTCCCAGAATTTAAGGTTGAGGAGTTGCACGGAAAAATGAAAAATTCTGAAAAAGAAAAAGTAATGAAAAATTTTAGAGATAGAAAAATAGATATTCTTATTTCAACTTCTGTTATAGAAGTCGGAATTGATGTTAAAAACGCAAGCATAATGGTTATTGAAGGCGCTGAAATGTTTGGATTATCACAACTCCATCAGTTTAGAGGAAGAGTTGGTAGAAGTGATATTCAGTCATACTGCTTTTTGTTTACAAGCTCTTGGAACGAAAAGATAAAACAACGATTAAAAGCACTTCTAACTTCAAAAAATGGATTTGAATTAGCAGAAAAAGATCTTGAGATAAGAGGGCCTGGTGATTTTATTGGTAAAAAACAGTGGGGGTATGATGACTTTACAATGAAAGCGCTAAAAGATCCTGTTTTGGTTGAAAGTGCAAGAGAAACAGCAAAAGAAGTTCTTGAAGAAGATCCCAAATTAAAGAAAAACTCTCTTCTGAGAAAGAGAGTTGATCTATTAAAAAGAAAAATACATCTTGAATAAGGGTACGGGATCCGAACCAAGTAATTTTAGAAGCTCAAAAATATACTGTATGCGAGGCGCGACGACGAAAGGTAGCGCCCTAGCTACATTGAGGAGAAGTAACGAAGCAGACAGTGTATTTTTGAGCTTCCCGTAGGGCGGATCAATTTTATCCACATTCTGCGTTGTTCGTGGACAAGATATTATTCAATATCTTTTACCACTCACGCCTTGAATATGAATAAAATTGATTCCGCTAAAGATTATTTGGTTCGGATCCCGTACCCTTTAATGTGACCCCAAGGGGATTTGAACCCCTGTT
Organism: Patescibacteria group bacterium; assembly: GCA_034661095.1. Classification (GTDB taxonomy): domain Bacteria; phylum Patescibacteriota; class Minisyncoccia; order Minisyncoccales; family PWPS01; genus PWHW01. The sequence continues at coordinate 2,757 of JAYEKQ010000002.1, forward strand.
ACCAGGATGAAAACCTGGCGTCCTAGGCCAAGCTAGACGATGGGGCCGTCACTGCTTCTTTAATTCCGGTATTTTAATATAAATTAGTAAAAAAAACAAGAGGACGCCGAAAATTCTAAATTCAAATGTTTAAAATGAGATGCTTCGCTTCGTTCAGAATGACAGGGATTTCTGGATTTCCAGTCAAGCTGGGAATGACAGGCGAGGTGGGAATTGTAGATGTTAACTAATTCGTTGACAGTTTTCTAAGAAATTCCAATAGGTTTGTTTTATTAATTCCTTAGTGAAATCTTTAATTAAGGAGCTAAGCTCCTGAAGACTATGATTATTTTAGCTATAGAAACTTCTTGTGATGATACTGGTATTGCTTTATTAAAAAAGGAAAAAGGAAAAATTAAGACTATTGCCAGTGTTGTTTCGTCACAAAATGAAGTTCATGAAAAGTGGGGAGGAGTTTATCCCTCAGAAGCAAAACGAGAACATCAAAAAAATCTTATTCCAGCGTTAATAGCTGTTCTTCAGAAAAGTAATTTTCTTAAAAAAGGAGAAACATCTAAACATCCTGAAGTAGAAAAAATCTTATGGAGAGAAACCATTCTTCTCTCTAACTTAAAGGATTTTTTAAAAAAATATCGCATTAAAAAGATTGATGCTATCGCGGTTACTGTTGGACCTGGATTAGATCCTTGCTTGTGGGTTGGAGTTAATTTTGCAAGAGCTTTTTCTTTGTGTTTAGATACTCCTATTATCCCTGTTAACCACATAAAAGCACACATATCTTTCTTCCTTTTTTCTGACAAAGATATCGCTTTTCCAGTGGTTGCCCTTATTGCAAGTGGAGGACACACAGAGCTTGTTTTAATGAAAAACATCCACTCTTATCAAGTCCTTGGAAGAACAAGGGATGACGCTGCAGGAGAGTGTTTTGACAAATCAGCAAGAGTTCTTGGGCTTGGTTATCCGGGAGGACCAAAAATTGCAGCTGAAGCTGCTAAATTTTCAATTCTCAATTCTCAATTCTCAATTAAACTGCCTAAGCCGATGAAATATTCTGATGATTATGATTTCAGCTTCTCAGGACTTAAGACTGCTGTTTTGTATGATTTCCGCTCAAGAGACAAGAATACGCAACAGAACAAAGAATATATTACTTTAATGGCAAAAGAAGTTGAAGAATCAATAACCGATGTTTTAATTTTCAAACTTGAAAAAGCATTAAAAGAATATAATGCAAAAACTGTAATTATAGGAGGAGGAGTTACTGCAAACAAAACTCTTCAAAAAAAAGCAAAAGAGATGACCTCTAAATTTGAAGGAATTAAACTTCTTATCCCTTCAATTAATCTTGCAACAGATAATGCAGAAATGATAGGAGCAACAGCGTTTATGTCAAAAGAGAGAAAAAATTACAAAGAAGTTGAAGCAAAGCCAAACTTAAAGATTTCTGAATAGTTGGGGTGTAATTACTTATCCATTTTTTTAACCATCTTAACGATTTGCTTTCTAAACAAAACAAAAGTAAGAACAGTTAAGAGGAGAGGAATGAGAATGTAGCTTATGAACATCTTTATTAATTTTGAAAAACGCTGACTTCTGAATTCCCAATCAAGTTGGGAATGACAGATGAGGTGAGAATGACTGTGAGGAAAGTCAAAGATCAATTGTCAAATGTCATATGTCAACTATCCCCGAGGTCTCACCTTGGGAGTTTTTTTATAGTTCTATTTTTCTTTTCTTTTCTTTTTCTATTTTTGGGACTTCTATTGTTAAAATGGAATCACTTATATCTGCTTTTATCTGTGCTGGATCAAAATCTTCAGGCATAATCACTTCTCTTCTGAAATCACCAAAGTAACACTCTTGAGTGTAGAAATTTTTAACCTCATCACTTCTTTTTAGACACTCTCGGTGACCTTTAATGACAATTGTATCTTTTTCAGTAATTACTTCTATATCTTCTTTTTTGACTCCTGCAACAGGTGCTTGAATTATAATATTTTTTTCTGTTTCATATATATCAACAGCAAGTTCTCCTTCTTTTTTAAACCATGCTTTCTCTTCACTTTTTTTATTTTCTTTATTTTTTTTAGACATATTTTTAGAATAACACTTTAAAAAACAAAACACAATGTGCCCTCGAGAGGATTTGAACCTCCAACCCTTGCGGGACACGGTCCTAAGCCGTGCGCGTATACCAATTCCGCCACGAGGGCATTAGGGGTATAGGACACGAACCAAATAATCTTTAGCGGAATCAATTTTATTCATATTCAAGGCGTGAGCGATAAAAGGTATTGACCAATACCTTGTTCGCGAACAACGCAGAATATGGATAAAATTGATCCGCCCTTAACCCCTTCTTTAGCAAATAAAATAAGTTTAGCGAATCAGTTTTGAGGAAGTTTTGAGGCGTGAGGAGTGAAGCGATATGATAATATCGTGAACGACGAGCAACGAAAAAACTTTCCAAAACTGGTTCGCCCTTCGGGAAGCTCAAAAATATACTGTCTG
>JAYEKQ010000003.1:0-4993 GCA_034661095.1 Patescibacteria group bacterium
ATAAATTTATAACAATTCTCAAATTATTGCAACACCCATCACTAAAAAAAAAGCATCGGGCGTCCTGGGCGTCCGATGCTTTTTTTATGATTGTGATTTGTTCAAAATCCAGTTTTCTACTGCTTCTTTGCACTTTTCACTTCCTCCAAAAAAATCTAAATAAAAATCTCTATCTGTTACTGATGGATAGTTTGGTTTTCCTGTAAGAGGGAATGCATAATCAAGAAAACTTGATTCACGATATTTATACAATTTTTTAATTGCACCTTTGGGATCATTAACCTTGAAATCTTTCCACCCAGGTTCCCACAACTCTACAGGGTTAGTATGAGCATAACAAAAAGTAACAGTAAGTTGCTGATCTGTCTCTATCGGAACTGAATAATAACGATCAAAAAGAGATCCGCTTCTTCCATAGCAATCATTGAAATAAGATGAATATCCTCCAATTTTGTTCATAAAACAAGAAATTCCTCCTTCCTTTATCTCTCTCAAAATAAGATGAAAATGATTAGGCATCAAACAAAAAACCAAAATCTCAACAATCCTATCTTCTTTTCTGTATTCTCTCCTCTTCTCTCGAATAACCTCCCCAAGCATCGCGGACTCCGCCCCCGCGATGCTTTTTTTGTGAAAAAATGAATTCCAAAGATTTACTTCTTTTTCTGTGTTGAAGAATTCTAGTGAGAGGATAAAGCGAGAGTAATCCTGTTTGGAGAGAAATGTTTTTGTTCCGTTGACTCCTCTTTTGGTGATGTGATAAATCCCACCTACTTCAAAATTTCTTGGTTTTCTTGGCATAATTTATCATCAGAGAGTCTGATTCTCCGATGCTTTTTAATCAACAACTTCATAAATTAAAACTGTTGCTGCTCCCATTCTTAGCGGAGTATCATAAGATTCTGCTTTAAAGATCACCGATCGAGGAGTATTTTCAGAAAAAATATTTTCAGGATAAAAGCCATAAGAAAATTCACTATTTGAACCACAGATATGCTTTGCCTTATGTTCAACTTCAACTAAATTATTATTTACCGGTACCGATAATCTATAACCACAAACTTTACCAATATTTTTTGAAAAATAAACAGAATAAGATGCTTCATGAATTATTCCTGGTACAGTTACAGAGAAACTATTTTCACTCCAATAATCTACAGGATTTCCAAAGCCAGAACTGGTAGTATAGGGCGATCCTTTAGTTTTAACAGTATCAATAATTATGGTCATCCTGTTAGCATTTTCATATTCAAAATGATAATAATCAGGAGAATCCGAATAACTTAAATCTAACTCTTTTTCATCTTCAAACTTATTGTTATTATTGACACCTTCAATGACTTGATCTATAGCCTCTTCAAGTATACTTGATTCTAAGTCTCCTATAGTATAATCATTCCATTGCACAATCTTACTGGATTCCGTGCCTCTAGGGAAATAAGCAACCAGCCACCCCTCTATATCAAAATAAATATTGATATCAATATCAAAAAGATGATAATTATCTTTTATTATTATTTCTACGGGTACTTCGCCAATAACATGAGTGTCTTTACTTTCTGCAGTTTCAATAAAAGCCGCTACTCTATTAAGCACTGTTGCATTATTACTATCATCAATGCCTTCAAGTTTTACATAAGCGGATATTCCAGCCTCATCCTTTGGAAAAGTTGACTCTGAGAAAGCAAAAAACGGGACAAGTAATAAAAATGATGCAATAAATATATTTTTTAACTTCATATTTTTAAATTATTAGTTTATAAATGGTGGCTTTTTAAGCTCTATTGATGTTGGTTCTTGATCCTTATGCCCTAAATTCTCTTCTTTTATATTTTCTTCTTGTTCGTTATATTCAATTTCAGAAACTTCTTCTATTTCCTCTACTTCCTCTTCGCTTTTATTACCAGAATCAATCACAACATTCTTTGTAATTCTTAAGCAAAAGAAAGATACTGCTATTAAAATTATTAAAACAATAAAAATTGTCTTTTTTGTATTTTTATTCATAATGAATTTTGTTTTAATTCGTTTGTGATCAAGTCATCGGCATAGCTAACAATTGCCTCGCTAAAAGATTGTCTCAAAGTATCGGAGGCGTCAATTTGCTTTTTAATCATCTCCGAATCCCAGGCATCGTCAGCATAACTAACAATTGCCCTATCAAAAAATTGCCGTGAAGTTTCGGAAGCATCTATATTTCCGTCAGCCAGCCCCACTTTCCAAATAGTCTCTGCTCCTGTTATCTTGATTTCCAAAGTAGTATCTACTATTTCTATTTGAAAAGATATTTTCTCAATGTTAAAAAATATTTCAAAATTAAGTATATTTCCTTTTTCGAGTACTTTGTTATTAAAGAATTGCTGATAAATTGTAAGTTGATTGTTTTCAATTGAATAATCATTATTTTCTACTAATACAGATTCAACAGATTCATTGTTATAAACAACTTTTTTTATCTCTTGCTCTGCATCATTCCAATTAATATCAATTACTATATCTGAAGAACTATATAAATCGTACTCACTTGATGTTAAATTTATTGTCGGAATTATTTTCTGTTGAATTAAATCCTCTACCACAAGAACAATATTTATTTCCTCTTTTATTCCCGCCTCTTCTGCCTTTAGATAAAAAGTTTCTTCATAGGTTCCACTTTCTATTTTTCCGTCATTATCAATAATCAAAACCTCTATATCTTTAAAATTCTCAAGAGTTCCTTTCGTTTGGGAGAAACTAAGCCATTCAAGTTCGGAAGTATCATTGTTTTCATCTTTTATCTCCCATTCAATTCCTTCTTCTGAGCTTGTCTCCAAAGAAATTTGTTCTTTATGAAAATAAATAGCTTCTTTAAGACATTCTTCGTCAGGTTTTACATAGCCGATACCCTCTTCTTTAATGTCTCCTACTCTTGAAAGACTTATTCCACTTATTTCCATTAACCCATCAATACTACAAAATGGCCGATTTTCTATAATGTCATCAGCTCGTGAATTTCCTATATGTTTTATGATTGTTAAATCGTTCTTACTCGCAGAGTTTATTTCCACTCTCTCCTCAGAGTTTTTATAAATCGTAAAAAAAAGATCGGAGGGATTTATTGTAATTTCCTTCTTTTCTTCTTGATCTCCCTCGTTATCATTACTTTCATCACCATCATCACCTTCTCCACTATCATCTTCGTCATTACCTCCTCCTTCGTCTTCATCATCATCGTCACCTCCCTCCTCATCTTCCTCATCACTATCATCCTCATCATCTTCATTATTGTCAGGAGGTGAAGAGCTCCCTCCTCCACCTCCACCACTATCGTCATCGTCATCATCATCTTCTTCAAGACAACTATCTGGAGCTTCAATATAAGCAAGACCTTGGTTTTTAATATTTTCAATCGTTTTTTCTCCTATTCCACTAACTTTTTCAAGATCGTCAAGTGAGCAAAATGGTCTGTTTTCTATAATCCTCTCTGCATAAGTAAACCCTATTCCTATTAAAAGATATAGCTCCTCTTTGCTCGCTGAGTTTATTTCAACACTCGTTACTTCTTCTTGCTCTTGTTCTTCTTCATTTTCCTCCTCTTCTTCAATCTCTTCTTGTTCTTTTTCGTTTCCTGTTCTTTCATCAACTTTTTCTCTCAATCTCTCCATCCTCCTCTTTATCTCTTCAAACTTTTCAAGAATATCTTCATCAATTTTTTCCTCTTCAATCTCTTCTTCTTGAAAACAAATTCCCGCTGGATTAACATACGCCAAACCTTGCTCTCTAATATTTCTTAATGTTGTTTCGCCAATTCCTGAAACTTTTGTTAAATCATCAAGCGAACAAAATGGCCTGTTCTCAATTATTCTTTCAGCATAAACTGGCCCAATACCACTCAAAAGCTCCAAATGCTCTCCAAGTGCTGAATTTAACTCTACGCTAATAACAACTTCTTCTTGATCCTGTTCCTTTTTTGTTTCCTCTTCTGTCTCTGTTGCCATTTTTATTTCTACCTCCTCTTCTTTTTTATCATCAACCCTATCATCAACTTTTTCTTCTGGTTGCGTAAAGTTAAAACTTCTATTACGATTAATATCAGCCAAATCAATCACAACTCCCCGTTCTTTGTTATAAGAAGTGACTCCAGAAAGACCACCAAAAGCACCACCCACAAAAGTTCTTGTTTTGTCCCATCCATCACCAACAAAATCAGCCGCTTCTCCTGTTTTCTCTACGCAAAAACTGCCAATGTCAACGGTAATCTCTTTTGTTTTTTCCCATCCATCACCAACAAGATCAGCAGTTTCCCCTGTTTTTTCCACAAAAAAACCGCCAGCATTAATGGCGGTTTCTTTCATTCCATCCCAAACAGAAGGAGCTTGAATTATCACTACATTTCTTAACTCCTCCATCTCATCTTGGTTGAGAAACTCTACATTAAAATCAACATCTCCAACAAATTTCAGTACTCCTGCATAACCCTCTACCATAGTCCCCGAAAAAGTAACTGTGAAGGGTTTTAACTTTTCTCCTTTAAAATCACTTCTACTCCATTTGTAATTAGCAGGTTCAAAGCCTGGGTTTGAACGAGGGGCAAATATTTCTTTATTTGAATAGAAAAAAACCGAGATTTCTCCTGTTTTTTTGTTCATTGCAATAGAGTGATAGATAATTTCTTTCCTCTTTTTTTGATTTATGTCTGTATAGCTAAGCTCAGTTTCTCCACTACTAATATATACTCCTTTTTCTTTTAAAATATCTATTATCTCGTCAACGCTCTTGCTTGCCATTTCAGATATTATTAACTCAAAGGGATCACTTGTCGCCAGAGAAAAGGCCTTTTTTCCTCCTTCCGTTAAGGTTTTTATTAAAAACTCTTTTGGAAGCTGTTTAATTTTAAGAGTACCCAATTCTTTGTTAATCAAACCCTTTATTATGACAACTGCTGCCTCTTCTTTTGGAGAATAAGAATAATTTTCATCCATTTCTATTTTTAGGTGGATTTTTACTATTTCTT
>JAYEKQ010000004.1:0-23462 GCA_034661095.1 Patescibacteria group bacterium
TGTCAACAAGCTTAAATATTTCTTGAATACAAAAAGTGGACATTTTTAATGTGCCTACTTTTTGGGGTACAGATCAGTGTAACTTGTGTCAATAAAAAATGCCATAGGTGACACCTATGGCATTTTTCACATAAGGCATTTTTTTTTGTTTTTTGTTTTTTTTAGAGTGTGGGATTAATTACTCTTCCCATAAATAGGATGTTTCCACTTTTTTCTTGAATAATGAACATAAACGGATGGTCAGCTTTAAACTCTTTCTTTTCTTGTGGAGGTAGTTCAGCTTCCATCATTTCAACTCCTGTTGCCGCCGCTGCCTCTGTTCCTTTTTCATCAACTGTTATATGTGCGTTGTGAACAACTTTGCTAATGAAAAGAGATCTATCACCATTCATTCCTGAGAAGTCAGCAACGCTACTAAAAGAGCGAGTCATTCCAAGAGTTTTAAGATAGTTATTTAATAAATAATCAGAATCAAGTTCAAATTTAGGAAGATAAACATCAACTTCTTGCTGACCTGCTTTAGTTTTAAATGTTTTTATTTCATCTATGGTAATGCTGTTTTCAATGGCAGATAAGTTGCTTTCTCTAGGAAGAATAACTGTCATTAATATTTCTTCTCCTTTATAAGGCATCTCTAAAACTTGAACTGTTTCGTCTTCATAATATCTATACTCTCCATCCGTTTTCTGCATCATCTCAACTTGAACTGTTTCGTCGTTGCTTATATAAAAATCACTTTCTGTTGTGTCTTCTTCATCAAACTCATCCTTCCAGTCTCCTTTGAAATATATCGCATTAGTAATTACTAAACGAGTTAAATCTGAAAAAGAGTTTTCTGGAAAAAGTTCGTCAATTATGTCGTTCGTTTTATCTGCAACCCAACCATTAATAACTTCTCTTGCTTTTTCTGGATCTTTTTTGAAATCAATGTTTCTTGCTAATCCTCCGTAAAATCTTTTTACTGCTTCTGTGAAAGTAGGAAGAAGGTTGTAGTCTTCTTGAACCCATAAAGCATTCGCTGTTTTCATCTTGTAGTTATCATTTTTTGTATTAAGGCGATTATAAATACTTGCAACAGCAGATCTGCGAATATTATCTTCTTCTGGAAATTCAAAAACAGAAACTATCTCTTCCGCAGTTTCTTCTCTTGCTCCTTCATAAACAATCGCAAGAGCGGTGGAAATGCTATATGGGGATATAAAGATATTTTCCTCTTCTCCTTTTATTATTTCTTTATAAATCTTTAGCGCAAATTTATTGTTTGCATCTTCTACAGCGTTAACTCCTTCTGGAGTTACTCCTTCTTCATCCACAGTAAAAGCAATCTCATCTTCCCTTTCTTCTAAGAAAGGAATGTAAGAAAAATAAGAAAGAAAGGCTCTGTTTTTTATCTCTTCTTCTGTGTGATTAGAAATAAGAATAAGAGAAACTCCAACAAAGAGAATGAAAAGGGACAATATTGATAATAATAAAAACTTTTTAAGCATAAATTTTAAAAACTTTCATTTTTTAATAATTAATAATGCTTAATGATGACAACTTCAAAAAAAATGTCAAGTTAAATCACTTTCTATAAAAGCTTAAATGACTGACGATGAATTGGACAAGACCCGTGTTTAATTATCATCTCTCGGTGAAGTTTTGTTCCGTATCCTTTGTGTTTGTTAAACTGATAACAAGTATATTTCTCATGATACTTATTCATTATTCTATCTCTTGTAACTTTAGCAATCACTGACGCCATACTACACTCTAGAACATTTTCATCTGCTTTTGGAAGTGATTTCTGTTCGTGATTAATGTTTATTCCAAAATTACCATCAATAATCAGAATACATCCCTCAAGATCAATACTCTCAACTGCTTTTTGCATCGCAAGTTTTGTTGCTTGTAGTATGTTTATCTGATCTATTATTTTTTCTGAAACAACCCCCACTCCCCACTCAATATCTGGGTGATTTTTCAGTATCTCATACAACTCTTCTCTTCTTTTGAAAGTAACTTTTTTAGAATCCCTAATATTTAACCGATTCTCTTTTAAATATGAATCTATTTTTTTTATCTTCACCGCCGAAGCAACAACAGGTCCCGCTAACGGCCCCCTCCCCGCTTCATCAATACCAACAACTATCTTTTTTATTTCTTTTGCCATATTACTAAAAATGATTTATTATTATAGCACAGTTAAATGTCATAATCATGTCCTTCACTCATTTACATGTTCACACCGAATACAGCCTACTTGATGGTCTTACAAAAATAGACAATCTTTTAGACTATGTTAAGGAAAACGGAATGGATGCCGTTGCAATTACTGATCACGGTGTTCTTTACGGTGCAATAGAATTTTATAAAAAAGCTAAAAAAGCAGGAGTTAAGCCGATTATCGGATGTGAAGTGTATGTTGCTTTTGATGGAATGCACAACAAAAGACCAAATATTGATAACAAGTCATATCATATGGTTCTTTTAGCAAAAAATATAAAGGGCTATCAAAATTTAGTGCAATTAGTAAGTAAAGCTCATCTTGAAGGATTCTATTACAAACCAAGAATAGATGATGAGCTCTTAGAAAAACACACTGAAGGATTAATTGCTCTTTCAGCTTGTCTCAAAGGAAAAATACCTCAACTTATTCTCTCTGGAAAACACAATGAAGCAAAAAAACTTGCTCTTCACTACAAAAACATATTTGAAAAAGATAGTTTTTATCTTGAAATTCAAAAGCATCCGAATATTCCAAATCAAGAAAAAGTAAACAAAGAAATAATAAAAATTGCAAAAAAAACAGGAATCCCGCTTGTTGCAACTTGTGATTCGCACTACTTGAGACCAGAAGATGCAGAAACACAAGACATTCTAATGTCTATCGGAACTGGTTCTGATATAAATAATCCTGACCGAATGTCAATGATCCACGATGACTTCTCAATGCCTGCTCCTGAAAAAATGAAAGAGATGTTTAAAGATATTCCTGAAGCAGTTGAAAACACAGAAAAAATTAAAAATCTTTGTAATATAGAAATTGAACTAGGAAAAAGAATACTTCCCTACTTTCCTCTTGAAGAAGGAAAAACTGCAAACGATATGCTTCAAGAATTATGCGAAAAAGGTATACCAGGAAAATATCGCCCCGAACAAGAAAAAGAAGTTAAAGAACGGCTAAAAGAAGAGATGGATGTTATTGTCGGAGCTAATCTCTCTTCTTACTTTCTTGTTGTTCAAGACTTCACTATTTGGGCAAAAAAGAACAATATCGTGGTTGGTCCTGGAAGAGGATCTGCCGGTGGATCAATCGTTGCTTATCTTATCGGAATAACAAATATTGATCCCCTTCACTACGGACTCATTTTTGAGAGATTTTTAAATCCAGGAAGAGCAAAAGTTTCTCTTCCTGATATTGATCTTGATTTTGCTGATAAAAGAAGGGATGAAGTTATCTCATATATTAGAGAAAAATATGGAAAAGACCGAGTAGCGCAAATTATAACCTTTGGAACAATGGCTGCTAAGGCTGCAATTCGTGATGTTGGAAGAACCCTTGGTTATCCTTATAGTTACTGCGATAAAGTTGCAAAAATGATTCCTCTTGGAGCAACCCTAAAAGAAACAAAAGAAAAAGTTCTTGACTTTAGGCAACTATATAATACTGATGAGAAAGCGCGCCGAATGATAGATCAGGCTGAAAAGTTAGAAGGAGTTGTCCGACACGCATCAACACACGCCTGTGGGTTGGTTATCTCCAATAATCCTTTAACGGATATTGTTCCTCTTCAACATCCAACTAATAACGCAGAAGGAGTTCTTACCCAGTATGCAATGGAGTCCATTGAAGATTTAGGACTTTTAAAAATGGATTTGTTGGGATTAAAAAATCTAACTATTCTTGAAAACACTCTGAAAAGAATATATGTCATTAATAAAAAAGATATTGATTTAGAAAAAATCCCTCTTAACGACAAAGAAGCATTTAAGATCTTAAAACAAGGAAACACAGTAGGAGTGTTTCAATTGGAATGCTTATCCGGAGACACTATTATTTCCAACACTACAATTAAAAAATTATATAAAAGAAAAGATAAAAAAAGAATCGCTTCTTTGTATTTAGATGAAGGAAAAATACACCTTAACGAGATATTAGACATTGTAAGTAGTGGAAAAAGAAAAGTTTACATTTTGATTACAGAAAATAACCGATACATAAAAGCTACAAAAGGTCATCGTTTTCTAACTAAAGATGGCTGGAAAGAATTGAAAGATATAAAAACTGGAGAAAATGTCTTAATGAGAGAAAAAGCAAAACACCTTGTTTACAGAAAATGTGAATTTTGTAAAAAGCAAATTTACGGAAATCCAAAAAAAGAAACGAAGTTTTGTTACCGATGCTCAGCACTTACCTATAAAAACCCTAGCAAACCAGTTTCAAGAAAAAAAATACAAAAAGCAAGAGTAGAGTTTTATGCAAATGGCGGAAAGCCGTGGAACACAGGGTTAACAAAAGAAAATAATGATATATTGAAAGAAACATCAAAAAAAATTGCTGTTGCTCTTACTGGAAAAACACTTGAAGATCGTTATGGAAAAGAAAAGGCAGATGAAATGAAGAAAAAAATGTCAGAAAGATTTAGTGGATCAAAAAATCCGATGTTTGGGAAAACTCCTCCTCATGGAAAAAGAGGATTCCGCAAAGATTTAGGTCATTTTGTCCGTTCTTCGTGGGAAGCTGATTTTGCAAGAATATTAAAACTATACAATTTAAATTATCAGTATGAGCCAAAAACATTTCCTTTAACAAAAGAAAATGGAAAAGTTGTTAATTACACTCCTGATTTTTATGTTCCATCTGAAAACACTTTTTATGAAATCAAGGGATTTTTACGATACCCCGATAAAGAAAAAATTGAGTTATTTGAAAAACAATATCCACAATATAACTTTGTTTTAGTAAATAATACTCTTTTTGCTGAACTTGCTTTAAAATATAAAACCCTAATTAATTGGGAGTGTCCACAAATTCCTAAAAAAGGATTTAGTTTTGTTAAAATTAAAGATATTAAATACTCTGGAATAGAAAAAACCTATGATATCAAAATGAAGTCCCCTGCAAACAACTTCCAAGCAAGTAGTTTTATTGTCCATAATAGTGGAGGAATGCAACATTATTTAAAGCAGTTGAAACCATCAAATATTGAAGAGATTATTGCTATGATTTCTCTTTATCGCCCTGGTCCGATGAAGTTTCTTCCTGACTACATTGCAAGAAAAAACAAAAAGAAAGAAATTGTTTATCTCCACCCTTCTTTGAAACCAATCCTGAAACCAACTTACGGAGTGCTTGTTTTCCAAGAACAAGTAATGCAGATTGCAACCGACTTGGCTGGATTTAGTAAAGAAGAAGCTGATACGCTAAGAAAAGCAATTGGTAAAAAGATAAAAAAACTGATGGATAAAAAGAAAGGACAGTTTATAGAAGGAATGACACAGAACGGAATAAATGAAAAAATTGCAAAAGAGATTTGGGAGTGGATAGAACCTTTTGCTCAATATTCTTTTAATAAAAGTCATGCAGCCGCTTATGCTCAAATTGCTTATCAAACAGCATACTTAAAAGCACACTACCCTCGTGAATTTATGTCTGCTCTTTTAACTGCTGATCAGGGAGATACTGAAAGAGTTGGCTTTCTTATTAACGACTGTAAGAAGATGAAGATAGAAGTTCTTCCTCCGGACATCAACGAAAGTTTTATGGGATTTAGTGTTGTTCCTGATAAAAACGAAATCCGCTTCGGATTATCGGCAATTAAAAATGTTGGAGACAAGGTAGTTGAAGTTATTGTGAAGGAAAGAAAAGAAAACGGACAGTTCAAATCACTTGATGATTTTCTCTCCCGAATCCAACCACCAACCCTAAACAAAAAATCACTGGAAAGTTTAGTAAAGTCAGGTTCTTTTGATCGTTTCAAACCACGAGAAGATCTTATCTACAATCTTGAACGGTTATTAGAATACGGCAGAGAAAAGGAAAAATGTAAAGATAGTGGACAATCAGGATTGTTTGATACTGATCTTACAGAGTGCGAACTCAGTTTAGAGAAAGCTCCTGAAGTAAACCATCAAGAAAAATTAAAATGGGAGAAAGAACTGCTTGGTCTTTTTGTTACTGGGCATCCATTAGAGTATTTGAAAGAAAAAACAAGAAATGGTGGAATTACAATTAAAGAAGCAAAAAAACAGATAACCGATACCCAAGTAAGAGTTGGAGTTGTTATCTCGGCAATTAAAAAAATAACTACAAAAAAAGGTGATCCGATGCTTTTTATTACCGTTGAAGACCTTAAAGAAACTATGGAGGTGGTCGTTTTCCCAAAAACTCTTGAAAGCAATAGAGCAATCTTTGAAGAAGGAAAATCAGTCTTCATATCAGGAAAGATAAACAACCGCGACGAAGTCCCAAAAATAATATGCGAAACCGCACAACCAATAGAATAAATGCCTTATGTGTCACATAAGGAAAAAATCTGTCATTTCTGAACAAAGCAAAACGAAGTGAAGAATCTCACTATCCTTGCAGTAACTTGAGATTCTTCGGCTACCAACTCAAAATGACAAATAGTTATTTTGGTCATTCATTGTCAAACACTGCTTTTAGTATTAAAATATAATAATAAAATAAAGTTAATAATTTAATTTAAAAATATGTCTGAAAATAATATCAAGAAAGTAAGACACTCGCTTGCTCACATTCTTGCTTGTGCTGTAAAAGAAATGTATCCAGAAGCAAAGATCGGAGTTGGTCCGGCTATTGATAATGGTTTTTATTATGATTTTGACAATATAAGTATCAGCGAAGCAGATCTTCCAAAAATTGAAAAGAATATGCGAAAAATCATTAAAAAAGGAATTATTTTTGAAAAAAAAATTGTTAGTAAAAAAGAAGCAGAAGAAGTTTTCAAAGATGAACCATATAAACTAGAACTTCTTAACGATATTGAAGAAGAAGAGATCTCCATCTACAAAAGTGGAACTTTTGTTGATCTCTGTTCTGGTCCTCATATTGAAAGCTCAAAAGAGATAGATCCTGAAGGATTCAAGCTTGACCGAACTGCTGGCGCTTACTTTAAAGGATCAGAAGACAACAAGATGCTTCAAAGAATATACGGATTAGCTTTTGAAACTAAAGAAGAACTACAAAACTATGTTGCGCAAAAAAAAGATGCTGAAAAAAGAGATCACCGAAAAATAGGAAAAAAGTTAGAACTTTTTATGTTTGACGATGAGGTCGGACAAGGACTTCCTCTTTATCTTCCAAACGGAGGAATGCTCCGTTATCTGTTAATGAATTTTGCAATGGAAACCTATCTTGACCACGGATACGAAATCGTTTCAACTCCTCATATCGGAAAAGAAGATCTCTGGAAGAGATCAGGACATTTAGAGTTTTATGCAGAAGATATGTACAGTCCAATATCAATTGATAACAAAAACTACCGCTTAAAACCGATGAACTGCCCTTTCCATGTTAAAATGTATAATCTAAGAAAAAGAAGTTACCGAGAACTTCCTTTAAGATGGGCAGAAATGGGAACTGTTTACCGTTATGAAAAATCAGGAGAGTTGCACGGATTAACAAGACCACGAGGATTCACTCAAGACGATGCCCACATTGTTTGTACTAAAAATCAACTTTTCCAAGAAATTATAAACGCCTTAAAGTTGATTCAGTATATATATAAAACACTAGGAATGGAGGATCTCAAGTTTAAATTGTCAGTTAGAGATCCAAAAAACATTGATAAGTATTTTGGAGATAATAAAGACTGGGAAGAGGCAGAAAAATCACTTAAAAAAGCAATTAATGAAGTTTCTTCTTCTGGATATGAGATTAACGAAGGTGGCGCTGTTTTTTACGCTCCAAAAATTGACATTGAGGCCGTAGATGCCGTTGGAAGAAGTTGGCAACTATCAACAATTCAAGTTGACTTTAATCTTCCTTATCGCTTTAATATGACTTATATCAATGAAAATGGAGAAGAAAAAACTCCGTTTATGATTCATCGTGCCCTTCTCGGCTCTCTGGAAAGATTTTTAGGTGTTTACATAGAGCACACCGAAGGAAATTTCCCTGTTTGGTTATCTCCAAAACAGGTTCTTGTTATTCCTGTTTCTGAAAAGTTTACTGATTATGCAGAAGAGGTTTTATTAGCATTAAGAAAAAAAAGAATAAGAGCATCTTTAAGTAGAGAAAATGAAACTTTGGGGAAGAAAATAAGAAACGGAGAGATACAAAAAATACCATATCTTGTTATAGTTGGAGAAAAAGAAAAAAATGAAAAAACAGTTAGTGTCCGATATCGTGGAAAAGACGAAGGAGTTATTAACCTTGATGATTTTGTTAAAAAATTAGAAAAAGAATCAAGTATATAAAACCCCAAAATGGCAAAAATATCTCCTTTGACTCAAAAAATAATAAAGGATTTTTTTAGAGAAAAAAAATCTTCCAAAAAGAAAGATGATTATTTTGTTAAAATAGAAAGAACTCCCAAAAACAACATATTCAGAAATAAAATAATTGAAAAATTAGAAAAAGGAGAAGAGCGAGCATTAAGAAGGCAAGTAGTTACATCTTTTTTACAAAAAAGATTATCTAATAAAGATTTTTTACAAACAAATCCAAAAAGCAATGCTCGTCTTCTTTTTTCAGAAGTGATTAGCAGTGGTTATCTTTCAAAAAACAAGATTAGAAACTTGAAATTTCAAAAAGTTAGCATTATTTTAGAAAAATACTGTTATCTTTTAAAACACTCTCCTAATCAAAGAAACAGTTTCAAGAGATGGATTACTAAGGTTGCTTCTTGTGAATTAGAAGAAGTTATATGGTCGGGAAAAGAGGAAAAAATATTTACCTCGTATATGGCTCGTTCTTTAATGGAAGAAGCTGAAATTGAAAGTAATTCAAAAAAAGTAAATAGTATTTTTCTATTTTGTATATCATCAAAGAAGGCAATCTTTAAAGGGGTAGATCTTCCTGTTTTCAGTTATTACTTTATGAAAGACAAATATCCTTTCTGGAGCGAAGCGTCAGAGAAAGATTTAGAAAAAGTAATAACAATAATAAATAAAGACAAAGAAGAAGCTGAAAAAGAGTTCAGAAGCACTGCATATAAAAAAGTTTTTCTTTTTTGCAAAAAAAATGTGCTTCCCTTTCTTCTTATCAAAGATCTTTTTAATGAAAATTCAAGAAAAATAAAAGAAGTTCTTTCTGATCCACAAGAAACAGAAAAACAAGTAAAAAAAATATACGAAAAAAGAAAAAAAGAAGCAGAAAAAATAACTTATTTTTCTGGAGTGATCCTTGCATCTTTGCTTTTTATTTTTAATCTTTCTTTATTTAGTTTTACTATTGATTACTTTGATTCTCTTGTTGGTATTTTTCTACTCCCCTTTCTTGTTCTTCTTATAACTGTAACCACTGCTCTTCCTCTTGATAAAAACAAAAACAAAGTGTTGTTGAAAATAATTGACACTGTTTATAAAAAAGAAGATAAAGAGAAGAGAAAAATCTCTTTAAAGAGACATAAAAAAAGTGTTGTTTTTGCTATAAATATGTTTTACTCTTCCTTTTTTGTGGTTCTGATGGCCCTATTTATTTTTCTTCTGTTTATTGTAGAGATGAAGACAGTTCACTCGTTTGCTTTCTTTTTCACTCTTCTTTTAAGCTCATTTCTTATGGTGAAGATAAGAAAAAAAACAAAAAACCTGTTTGTAATAGAAAAAAAAGAAAAAATGATAGAAGTTATCCTTGATGCGTTATCTTTTCCGTTAATAAAAACAGAAAAAGCACTTGAAATTAACGAAAAAAAATGTCACCCTGCTTTTATATTAACTGAAGCATTAATAAAAATTAGAAAAAAAGATATTATTGATCTTTTTAATAGTTGGAAGTTAAGGTTGAGACAAAAAAAAGAAAAAATATACGAAATTTAAATTATGAAATACCACATAATAACATACGGGTGTCAGATGAACGAAAGTGACAGCGAAAGAGTATCATCATTTTTCCAAGAAAACGGACTCTTGGAGGGAAACGAAGAAGAAGCTGATGTTATTATCTTTACCGCTTGTAGTATTCGTCAATCAGCAATAGACAGAGTTATAGCAAAAGGAAAAGAGATAAAAGAAAAAAAGAAAAAACCAGTAACTATTCTTACTGGATGTGTTCTTAAAGAAGATAAAAAAAGTTTATCTTCTATTTTTGATTACATTTTAGATATCAACGATCTCCCCCACTGGCCACTTCCCTTTCTTAGTAAAAGTAGTAAACAGTATTTTGAAATAGTTCCAAAGCGGAACGGAATCAGCGCTTACATATCAATTATGACTGGTTGTGACAACTTCTGCACTTACTGCGTTGTCCCTTATACTAGAGGAAGAGTTTCTTGTCGTCCAACAAAAGAAGTATTAAAAGAAGTTGAAGATGCTGTGAAAGAAGGACACAAAGAGATCTGGTTCCTTGGACAAAATGTAAATGCCTACAAAGAAGAGCTAACTTTTGGAGAACTACTAAAAGAAGCAGACAAAATAAAAGGTGATTTCTGGATAAGATTTACTAGTTCTCATCCAAATGATTTTACTGATGATATGATTGATGCGATGAAAAATTGCAAAAAAGTAACTAATTACTTGAATCTTCCTGTTCAGTCTGGTAACGATGAGATTCTGAAAAAAATGAACAGACCATACAACATTTCAGAGTATAAAAAAATTATTAAAAAAGTAAAAGAAGAAGTTCCTGATGTGTTTATATCAACTGATGTAATTATTGGCTTTCCTGGAGAAACAGAAAAGCACTTCCGAAGCACTTTAAACCTTTTTAATGAACTTTTGTTTGATATGATATACATTGGAAGATACTCTCCTAGAAAACAAACCGCTGCATATAAAATGAAAGAAACAGTTTCTCCGAGCGAGAAAAAGAGAAGAGAAAAGGTTTTAAACGAACTATTAAAAGAAAATAATCTTGAAAAAAACAAAAAGTATATTGGAAAGAAATTAAAAGTACTGGTTACCAACTCTACTAATAAAGGAGTGTTAGTTGGAAAAACTAAAAACTACAAAAGTGTTAGCTTCAAAGGAAGCAAAAAGCTGATTGGCAGTTTTGTTAATGTTAAAATAAATAACTACTCTCCATGGGGATTAAAAGGAGTGAAGATAAGCTAAAAGTTATTGTTGTTTTAGGACCAACCTCTTCCGGAAAGAGTGATCTTGCTGTTGAAATATCAAAGAAGTTTAACGGTGAAGTTATATCAGCCGATTCAAGGCAAATTTACAAAAAAATGGATATCGGCTCTGGAAAAGTTACCAAAGAAGAAATGCAGAAAGTCCCTCATTATCTTCTTGATGTTGTTGATCCAAAAAAAAGATTTAGTGTCTCTGATTACAAAAAACTTGCTGAAAAAGCAATAAAAGAGATAGCTAAGAAGGGAAAACTGCCAATTGTTTGCGGAGGAACTGCTTTTTATATAAAAGCAGTAATGGACAGCGTTGTTTTTCCTAAGGTTTCTCCCGATTGGACACTAAGAAGAAGATTAGAGAAAAAAACTACAGAAGAGCTTTATCACGAGCTTGAAAAAAAAGATCCACAAAGAGCAAAAAATATTGACTCTAAGAATAAGGTAAGATTGATAAGAGCATTGGAAATTATATTAAAAACAAAAAAACCAGTTCCTAAGATAAAAGAAGAACCGCCATATAAATCACTATACATAGGAATAGATGTTGATCAAGAAGAGTTGAAAGAGAGAATAGAAAAAAGATTAGACCGACGAATTGAAGAAGGAATGATTAAAGAAGTTTATGATTTAAAAAAAGATGGTATTTCGTGGGAACGACTTGAAGAATTTGGCTTAGAGTATCGTTGGATCGCTCGTTATCTCCAAGGAAAAGTTGATTATGAAGAAGCAAGAGAAAGTCTTTTCACTGATATAAAAAAGTTTAGTAAAAGACAAAGAACATGGTGGCGAGAAGATGAAAGAATCCACTGGATAAAAAACTACAAAGAAGCGGAAGAATTAGTTAATAATTTTATAAAATAAAAACAGGGGGTCGTATAAAACAACCCCCTTTGGTTTAGATCTTAGAATTCAATCATATAACATCGCCAGTACTCTTTCCTCTGGCTCTAATGATGAACTCAAAGCTCTTTTTTTGTTATTGTTATAAATGGCCGAAATATCGGCCAAGGAAATACCTTCTATGATTTTTTCATCTCCCTGAGGCAGGAAGAAAAGCATTCCTTTCTCTATCCAGTGTTCTTTAGTTACCCCATTATTTAACTTTATAATAATTCTCATATAACTCTCCCTTTCCATTAAAACATTGTCTAGAGAAATTTCTTCTCTAGAAAAGAAGCAATCTCTTCCAAGCCTTCTTGGACTTCCTTCTTCTTCCGAAGAAAGACAAAAGGAGAAAAAAAGAAAATCCATTTTGGAACATGTACAATAAGTCCTGGATAAACAATAGTTTCATCAAAAACATATAACAATCCACTAATAAACCAAACACCAAAAACAATAATAGACAGCACTCCAACAATAAATAAACTTGAATAAAGAACTTTTCTCATTACTACCTCCTTTACATCCTTTTTTTGTTTCTGTTTATTGTATATTATATAAATAATAACAATATTTGTCAAGAGAAACAACAAAAAAAAGCGGTGGGAGCCCAGGGCTCCCACCGCTTTTTTTAAGTTCCCAAGGTCCGACCTTGTAGCTTTTCCTTTAAAATTTTATTTGCTTGATCGGGAGATGCTTTTCCTTTTGTTTTTACCATTACTTTTCCTATTAAAAACTGTAAAACTTCAATTTTTCCTTCTTTATACTCTTTAACTGCTGATTGATTTTCAATTATAACCTCATCAACTACTTTTTTTATTTCTCCTTTATCACTAATCTCTGAAAGTCCTTTTTCTTGAATCACAACAGAAGCTTCTTTTCCACTTTCAAACATTTCTTTTATAACAGTTTTTGCTATCTTGCTTGATATTTCTTTGTTGTAAACAAGAATTACAAAGTTAGCAAACTTTAATGAATCTATTTTTGTTTCATTAACCAACTCTCCATTCAACATTCCAAGAATTTCACTAAAAAGATAATTTTTAGCAATCTTTCCAACTTCTTTTTTTGCTTCACTCTTATTTATCTTTTTTAAAACCAATTCAACTGTTTCTTCAAAATAATCTGCCACTTCTCGATTAGCAATAAAGACCTCTATTTCGTTCTTTTTATCCACCCCGTAATCATTCTTAAAACGATTTCTTTTCTCTTTTGGTAATTCTACTCCAACTTCTATATCATCTTTCTTAAAAGGGCTTTTATTTAAAAACAAAGGAGGAAGATCTGGTTCTGGAAAATAACGGTAATCATGAGCATCTTCTTTTGCTCTTTGTGAGAATGTTTTTTCTTTCTGATCATGCCATCCTCTTGTTTCTTGGATAACTGACTCTCCTCTCTCAAGAACTTCTCTCTGTCTTCTTATCTCATACTTTGTTGCGTTATAAACAGTACGAAAAGAGTTAAGATTTTTGATCTCTACCTTTGTTCCAAAATCCCCATTTTCCTTACAAAGAGAAATATTGACTTCAACTCTCATCTGCCCTTGGTCCATATTCGCTTCTGAAACTCCAAGATAACGAAGAATAAGTTGTAGTTCTTTTGCAAATCCACAAGCCTCTTCAGCGCTTCTTATATCTGGCTCTGTCACAAGTTCCATCAAAGGAACTCCTGAGCGATTAAAATCAATAAGTGATTCTTTCTCTTTTTCGTTGTGAACAATTCTTCCTGTATCTTCTTCAAGATGAATACGGTTAATTCTTATTTTCCTATCCCCTACTTCTAAATAACCGTTATAACAAAATGGTTTTTTGTCTTGTGATATCTGATATCCTTTTGGAAGGTCTGGATAAAAGTAGTTTTTACGATCAAAATGGGATTCATCTCTTAAACTACAATTCAGTGCTTTTCCTGCCCTTAAAACATTGATAACTGCTTCTTTATTTATTACCGGAAATGTCCCTGGATGTCCTAAGCAGACAGGACAGATGTATGTATTAGGACTTCCTGCCTCAGCATTATTAGGACAAGAACAAAACATCTTTGATTTTGTTTTTAACTGAGCATGAATCTCTAATCCTATTACAGGCGTATATTTTTTCATTTTTCTAAACACCCTTATGTCCAACCCGGGGATGGACATGGGGAAATGGTTTTCTAGTTATTATTTTTTTCACTTTCTGCAATTTCAACTCCGGAGCTACTTCCAATGATATCAGCTCCTGCTTCTACCATCTTTTTTGCTTGTTCATAATTGCCTATATTCCCAGAGGCCTTTACTAAAAGTCCTGGAGCATTTTCTTTCATCATTCTCAAATGACGAGTTTTTTCTTCGGTTTCTCTTCCTTCAAGAGGATCTTTTGATGTTGCTGTTTTGACACATATTGCTCCGGCTTCTTTAACTATTTGTGAAGCTTTCTCTATCTCATCATCTGTTAAATATCCTGATCCAATAATTACCTTTGTTGGAGCAACAGCACAAACAGCTTTTAAATCTTCTAAAACTTTTTCGTGTCTATCGTGCTTCATATCAACAATATTTATTACAATATCAATCTCATCAGCTCCATCTTCTTTAATCTTTTTACACATCTCTACTCTTTCTTCAGTGCTACTTAATCCCATTGGGGGATCAACAAGAATAACCGTTTTAACATCTGTTCCTTCTAACTCTTCAGAAACAACTTTTGTCCATTCAGGATTAACACAAACTCCATGAAAACCATACTGCTTTGCTTCTTCACAAGTTTTTTTTATATCTTCAATCGTAGCATCTTTTTTAATATTTGTATGATCAATTTTTTCTGTAATAGACATATTTTAAAAATTAAATTATTAATTCTACCTTTATATTTTAATACTAAAAATGTGGTTTGACAATATATATAAAAAAGCTGTCAATTTTCAATTTAGCAATTTTCAATGAATTTTCAATTTTTTAATTTCCAAATATTCAAAATTACAAATGAAATTGCTTCATCGTTTCACTCTTCGTAATAACGAGAGTTGTTTTGGATTCTGGATTTTGGTGCTTTTATAATGGGATTCTTCAGTCGCTTCGCTTCTTCAGAATGACAAGGTTTTTCTTCATCATTACGAGGACTTTATCTCTCATAGAATATTCAAGGTGTCACCTTAGAATCATATTTTTCTTTCCGGAAAAGGATTTTTTTCTATTATTTTCATATCTCGGCCACAGTACCTTCCCCCTTCTCCACACTTTCCAGTTAAAACACAGTTTGGCGCCATTGCTTTTGCAAGAGGATGATCTTGAAGTTGCTCCTGTAAAGAGCGAGCCACTTCATATATCTCTTCTTGGGCACACCAGCATAGTCTTTTTGACAACTCGTGAACCACTGCGTTGTATGATCCTTTCTTGTGATACCTAACCATCGCTCCATAAGGAGCAAGAACAAGCATCAAGCTTTCTGGAAATTTATTTCGAAAAGAGAGCCAGCTACTAAAAACATCTTCTGCTTCCTTTTCTAATCCTAAATCATCAAGAACTGGTGGAAAGTAAAACTTTCCATTAAAAGAAGGTTTGCCTCTTCTCACTGTTCGGTGTCTCTGGTCTTGTCCCATTGTCGCAACAGAAATTTCTATTTCTGTTTCAACATCTAAAACATTGTTATCCATTAAGTGAGGAGAAAAGTGAGCAAGATCAACAGAATGCATCTCTTCTGACTTTGGCAAGGCAAAATCTTCAACACCTTTCTTGCTTATTAGTTTCGTTTTTGGTTTTTTTGCGATTCCATTAAAATTATCACACCAATTAACGGCACTAACTGAATCAGTTCCTTCTTTTCTTTGAAATGCAAAATCAATTTCTGGCCATTTTTTCAAAACAATATCCACCATTTTTTGAGTAACATCAATCATTCCTGGAGACCAAGCTGAACAATACATTCCTGCCAGAGCAGAAATATTAATCGTATACTCCAGTGCGGTCGGAAATACAACTGGGATAAACATTCGCAACTGCTCTTGTGCAATCTTTGGAGCATTTTTTTCAATGTAAGAAGCCGAAGCGTTTGGTCTTTCCTCTTTAATTAACCTTTTCACTTCTTCCACTGCCCTATCAATGTTTGACTGGTAAACAGTTATTGCTTTCTGAATGTAGTTCAGAACAAGCTCTCTGTTTTTTACTTCCGGCCAGTACTGTTTAATGTATCCCTCAATCATTTCAAAATCAGGATTATTAAACATCTTTCCACAAAAACGGCCTGATCGCTGACTGGTATTGTAGAAAGGACTTGCCAGATGCAAACCAAATGTAACATCGCCAATCGCAATATCTTCTATTAAAAATGTGCAGTAGAAGTGTTGAAAGGTTGTGTGATGTCCTGTTTCCCAAAGGTTATTTTCAATATCAATTGTTTTGCCCCACTCTGGAGCAGTGTCTTGATAACAAACCTTTGCTGCATGAGAAATTGACTCTAATGGATTTTTTGTTGGCCAGTTTATTAAACTTGCTTTAATCATAGTTTCCTAAAACCTTTTTAACTTTGTTGTGTATTTCTTCTCGCGATAAAAGCTTCCCTTCTTCATCAAGGCACTCAACAATAATAAATTCGTCTGGATACTCTTTTGCCATCTCTAGATAAACATTCAAACTATCTTCAAGATGTTTTTTATCTTCTTCGTGAATATCTCTTTTTTTATCTCCTAAATAAAGATGTTTTTTTGCTTTCTTTTCTTTATTGGTAATTTTTGAAGAAAGCTCATAAGAAAAAGTTGTTGATGTTTTAAGAATTACTGTAATATCCGGTTTTGGTATCTCAAATATTTTATACTCAAGATTATACAACCACTTGATATAATCTTTTCTTTCTTTTTTATCTTTTATTTTTCCTCCTTGATGAGCAACATTAGAAGAAACATACCTATCAGAAACAACCACAAATCCTTCTTCAAGCCATTTTTTTATTTTAAAAGAAGCGTCATACCTATCACAGGCATAAAAAACAGAAGCACGATAAGGACCAATTTCTTCTGCTTTGCCATAATTTCCATTAAGATATTCTTCAACCAATCCTGCTGATTTTTTTCCATATTGTGGAAAATCTATCTTTTTAACTTTATATTTTTCTTTTTTAAGATAATCTATAATTAACTTTGTTTGAGTTGCTTTTCCTGATCCGTCTGGACCTTCAATAACAATGAACTTATTGTTTAATTTTTTATTCATTAATTATTTTATTTATTGTTTCTATCGTTGTTTTTTTTAAATCTTCTTTTGTTTTATGATTTTCTATCTTTATATCTGCTTTCTTACCCAATTCTTTGACTTGCCTTTCTGGTCTTTGTGAATCAATTTCCAAAAATTTTTCAAAAGGAACATTGTCATCTTTTTTTTCTCCTCTTTCTTTAACTCTCTTCCATCTTATTTCAGGTGTAGTTGTCACATAAACGACAACCCCTCCAATTTCTTTAACTAAGTTAAAATCTTCCTTTACTCTTATTCCGTTTATAATAACTACTTCTTCTTCAGCCTCTTTTGCTTTTTTAACAACTCCTTTTGCTAATATATCTTCTCCAAACCTATCTCTTAAAGAATTTGCTAACCACTGTTGATCTTCTTTCTTCACTTCATTAAAAAAAATCCTTAATGTATCAGTTAAAGGTTGAGAAAATCTAAGCAGAAGAGTTGATGAAAAATTGTCTTTAACTATCTCTGAAAAAGTATCTTTTCCAGCTCCAGTTTCACCAACTACTCCAATTATTTTTTTATTTTTCATTTTATAGGGCACCCTTATTCTGATCAACTCCATACTGATCTTTATCATCTAAAAGGTCTTTTTTCTGCCACTCTTTAATCCAATCATCAATTTCAAAAATTTTCATCTTTCCTTCTTTAGTAGAACAAATCGCTCTTTTTAATCCTGCGTTTATTATCATTTTTTTACAAATAAAACAAGGAAAAGAGTCTATTTTTTCTCCTGTTTTAAATCTTTCTATGTAAATATAAATATCTCCACCATATAAACTAACTCCAGAGCGAGCAGCATTTATTATCGCATTCTGTTCACAGTGAACACTGCGACATATCTCATAATTTTTTCCGTGTGGAATATTCATCTCATCTCGCAAACAATTCCCTCTTTCAAAACAATCTTTTGTTTTCCGAGGAGCTCCAATATACCCAGCAGAAACAATCTGATCTCCTCTAACAATAATAGATCCCCCTTTAACCCTAAAACAAGTTGATCTCTGAGCAACTTGCTTCGCAATATCTAAATAGTACTGATCTTTAGAAGGACGCATAGTGAAAAAAATTTTCAATTTTCAATTTGACAATTTTCAATGAATTTTCAATTTTTTAATTCTTTAATTTTCAAAAAAATCTTGAGTTCTGAACAACCTGTCATTCTGAACGAAGCGTAGCGAAGTGAAGAATCTCATGGTTTTTGTAAAAAATAATGGGATTCTTCGCTTTGTTCAGAATAACAGTCAAATATCAATTGTCAATTGTTTTCCCGAAATCTCACCTCGGGAGTTTTTGTTTTGGATTTTGAATTTTGGTGCTTGTGATTTAGTACTTATACAATAGGGTTGCCACGCTCCACTTCGTTCCGTTCGCAATAACGGGGTAATGAAAGTGTTTCTTTGATGGGATTCTTCGCTTCGTTCAGAATAACAGATAGTTATTTTGAATATTTGAAAATTTGGTCATTTATTGAAAATTGAAAATTGCCAAATTGAAAATTCAGCGAAGCGGTGGTTTAGTTACTCCACCACTTCCACTCCCATGTTTTTTGCTGTTCCTTCTATTGTTCTCATTGCCATCTCTATATCGTTTGTATTAAGGTCTGGCATCTTTTTTTCGGCGACTCTTCTTACTTGCTCTTTTGTCATTTTAGCAACTTTCTTTTTTAAAGGAGATCCTGATCCTTTTCCTATCCCAAGTTCTTTCAAGATAAGTTTTGCGGCTGGTGATTCCTTTAAAATAAAGTCATAACTTCCTCCTTCATAAACAGTTATTTCAACAGGAACAATCATTCCTGCTCTTTCTTTTGTTTTATTATTGAAATCAGTACAAAACTGCCCCATATTAATTCCGTGTTGAGCAAGAGCTGGACCAATAGGAGGAGCTGGACTTGCCTTTTCTGCCTCTATCTGTAACTTTACTACTGCTTTTACTTTTTTAGCCATAATATTTGTCAGTTTATATTTTTTTAATTTGTAAAAAATCTAGTTCTACTGAAGTATCTCTTCCAAACATATTGATAAGAACCTTTAATTTTCCTCTCTCTTTATCAACTTGTGATACCTTTCCATCAAAATCTTTAAAAGGACCATCTATAATTTTAACGGCATCCCCTTCTTCTATATTCATCTCTACTTCTGATATCTCTTTTTTTATTCTTCCCATAAGAACATCTACTTCTTTCTGAGATAAGGGAACAGGAGTAACTCCTGCCCCAACAAACCCTGTTACATTTGGGGTATTGCGGACAACATACCATGACTCGTCAGTAACAATCATCTCAACTAAAACATATCCAGGATAAAGTTTCTCTTCTATTTCTTTTCTTTTTCCGTTCTTTATTCTTATCTTTTTTTCACGAGGAACAATAACTTCAAAAATTTTATTCTCCATTCCAAAAGACTCTGCTCTTTGTTTCAGGTTTTTAACTACTGATTCTTCATACCCAGAATATGTATGAATCACATACCATCTTTTTTCTTCGGTAGCCGTTTGTTTCGCCATAATTTTTAAATTTTCTCTAATAAAGTAATAACCAAATAATCAACTCCGCCAAGGTAAACTGCTACTCCCATAGAAACAACAATAACAAAAACAGAATACTTGAACGCTTCTTTCTGCTTAAGCCAAGTAACTTTCTTTACTTCTTGTTTAACTTCTTTTAAAAACTGAATTAATTTTTTCATATTTTCATATAATTATAAGAGAAGACATCTTTTTTGTCAATTTGGTTAAGGGGCCTCTTATATATCTAAGTTTGCTACTTCTTTTGCATGTGTTTTAATAAATGTTTTTCGGGATTGAACTTCTTGCCCCATTAAAGTGTCAAATATTTTGTCAGCATCTTTTGCATCATCAATATTAACTTGCATAAGAACTCTGTTCTCAGGATTCATTGTTGTTTCCCACAACTGAGAAGGATTCATTTCTCCTAATCCTTTATATCTCTGAATATCTGCTTTTTCTGCATCCATTGTGCCTAAAATTTCTGCTTTATCTGCTTCAGTATAAGCATACTCAACTCTCTTCCCTATCTGAATCTTATACAGTGGTGGTCTTGCTAAATAAAGATATCCTTTTTCTATTATTGGACGGAAATATCGGTAAAAAAGTGTAAGAAGAAGAGTCTTGATGTGATTTCCGTCAGAGTCAGCATCAGCCATCAGTATTATCCGGTGATATCTTAATTTTTCTATATCAAAATCCTCAGCAATTGCTGCTCCCATTGCAATAATAAGTGATTTTATCTCTATTGATTCAAGAATTCTGTCAAGACGAGATCTCTCCACATTAAGTATCTTTCCTTTAAGCGGTAAAATCGCCTGAAACCTCCTATCTCTAGCACTCTTACAGCTGTTATGAACAAAAACCCCAGAAGCTAAGGCAAAATTATGAGTTTTTTCAACTTCAATATCGTAAACATCTATTTTCTTAGAAGTTCTTATAATCTTTTTTATTTTATGATTATAATTTATAATTGCTTCTTTCAATTTTTCTTCATCTCTCTTGAAAAATTTTTCACAAAGTGTTTCATACTTTAAAATAGTTCTATCATTTCTTATAAATCTTTCTTTCTGGTATTCTTTTTTGTCAATAAAGCCATTTTTTTCATAAACACTTTTTAATAGCTTGAGTGCTTTTTCTTGATATGTTCTATTTAAAGATGCTCTTCTTTTTTTTCTAAAGTCTGAATTCCACTGTTTTTTTGTTTCCGAAGACCTCCATTTTAAAAGTTCTCTATTTTTCCATTGTTTTTTTGCCTCAATAGATAATTTTTTTCTTCTGTATTCATTTGTTGTGCGAGTTTTTCTTGATTTTTGCTTTGCTTTTTCACTGTGAATACCATATTTTGTCATTTTTCTATGATATTCCATATACTCTTCCTTAGGCATTCGTGTTATATTTTCCGGATTATTGTTTAACTTATTAAAATCTTTATGGTGCCTATCTGAACCATCATCTTCTGAGTAAATTTTGTTTTCAAGATTGTGTCTGTCAGATAAAAGATGTGTAAAAATCCATCTATATTGCTTTTGATCAAAAACCATTTCATACCCTTTGATGGTTATTCCTTTTCCTATTTCGGAAAGCTTTCTTTTCAAAGGCGTTAAGGAATCATAAGGATTAATGTCTTCTGCTTTTTTATAAGAACCATCTTTCATCATAAATTTATGATCAGGAGTACAAGTAATTTCTTCATCATTGTCTAGCACAAGCCTGATCACTTCTGCTCCTTTTTTTGTTTTTCTAGGATGTTTGATTAACTCCACGCCAACTGAACCATTATCTTTAATAGTATAACAGTAATTTTTCTTTCCCTGGCTGTCTTCTTTGACTAAATCTTCAAAAGAAATATTTCTTCCATCGGTTAGTGCTATTTTTGTTTCTCCTGAAAAACATCCGCCTGCACTCTCTCCTTCAATTACATATATTTCTGATTCTTCAGGCTTTTTTGTTGAACAATCAGAAAGCTTTCCTGGTAATGCTAATCCATCTAAAACCCCTTTGCGAAGAATATTTTGTCTAACTGCTCTTGCCGCGCGACGAGCTTTTGCTGAAATAAGACACTTTCCTATGATTTCCTTTGCTTCTTGCGGATTTTTTTCAAAAAAATCAATTAAGCTTTCAGAAACAAGAGAATCAACTGCTGTTCTTGCTTCTAGATTTCCTAACTTATTTTTTGTTTGTCCTTCAAACTGTGGTTCACGAATTTTAACGGAAACAACAGAAGTTAACCCTTCTCTTATATCTTCTCCTTTTAAGTTTTCATCATTTTCTTTTAATATTCCTTGTCTTCTTCCGTAATTATTTATTGTTTTTGTTAACGCTCCCCTAAATCCAGTAAGATGAGTTCCACCTTCTCTCGTAATTATGTTGTTAGCAAAACTTTCTTCATATACCTCATATTCTTGAGTATAACGAAACGCTGCCTCAACAATAACTTCTTCGCTAACCCCAGTGCAGTAAAATATACTTGAATGAATAGGCGTAGCTCCTCTTGTAAGATACTTCACATAAGAAGCAACTCCTCCTTCAAAGTAAAAAGAGTATCTTCTGTCATTTTCTCCTCTAGAGTCTCGAAAATTAATTTTTATTCCTTTTGTCAGATACGCTTGTTGGCGAATATGACCCATTATTTCTTTAGGATGAAAAACAACTTCTTTAAATATCTCTATATCTGGTTTAAAAGTTATAACTGTTCCGGTTTTGTTTGATTTCTCTTCTTTTATTAAGTCTGTTGTTGGAACTCCTTTCTTGTACTCTTGATAATAGTGATATCCGTCACGATAAACATCGGCTCTGATCCACTCAGAAAGCGCGCAAACAACAGAAACCCCTACTCCGTGCAATCCTCCAGATACTTGATAGGCCTTTCCTCCAAACTTTCCTCCAGCGTGAATTGTTGTCATAACTGTTTCTAACCCAGATTTTTTTGTTTTTTCATGAATATCAATTGGAATTCCTCTTCCATCATCAGTTATTGATACAATGTCATCTGACAAAACTGCAATTTTTATATTTTTTGCATAACCACCCATTGCTTCATCAAGAGAATTATCTAAACACTCTTTTATTAAGTGGTGCAAGCCATCATTTCCAGTTGATCCGATATACATCCCTGGTCTTTTTCTAATAGGATCAAGTCCTTCCAAAACGCTTATATCTCTTGAGTCATATCCTTGTTTTTTATCCATATTTTTTAATATATTATTTTTTACGAACTTTCCACCCTGAAACAGAGTCAAGGGCGTCCATTACTTTTTCCTGAAGCTCGTTCACTTTTGATGAAGAAAGTGTCTTATTTTTATCTTGAAAATGAACCCGAAGAGCAAAACTTTTCATATTTTCGGGAACTCCTTCTCCTTGATAAACATCAAAAAGCTCCACTTCTTTAATATGTCTTTCTCCTGTTTTTTTAACTTTATTTAAAACATCATCATAAGGAGTTTTTTCTTGAACAAAGACAGCAACATCAAATAAGGAGCAAGGAAATTTTGATATCTGTTCATATTTTTTGTCCTCCTGATAAAGATTTATTATTTTTTCAAAATCAAACTCTCCAAAAATTGCATCATCTTTTATCTTCCACTCCTTTTTAACTTTTTCTGATGTTACTCCCAAAAAGCCAACTTCTTCTTTCTCAA
>JAYEKQ010000005.1:0-23200 GCA_034661095.1 Patescibacteria group bacterium
AACTGATAGAGCAGGTTTGTTTTTCCCCATTTTTTTACAAGAAATGACTTTTTTAGGAAAAAGAGTTTTTGCAAATCCTAAAAATAAAAAAGTTCAAGAAGAAGTATCTTGTTTGATAACTTTTCTATTTGAACACTCAAATAGAATTCAAGGTCAAGATATGGATAGAAATAAATTTATAGGTGAATTTTCAAAATTTGCTTTTATGATAATTGGAAAGAGCCAAAAAGTGCAGATTGGAGAATTACAAGTGTATAAAAATTATTTAGGAAAATTAATGGATGGGGGAATAGAAAGTATTTATCTTATTGGAAACGAGAAGATACAAGATTTTATAAACCAAGTGTCTCCTGATGACTTTTTGAATGAGTATAATTATATTCTTTACAAAAAGGAAAATTATCCATCAAAATTAAAAAACGCAAATGGAAATTTTTTGAAAGTAAGGACATACCTTCTTTTAATTAGAAAAAGAAATATTGATCCTTTTTTATCAAATAACGACGAAGTTTAAATTAACCATGCCTCAAATCTCAATCATAAAAAAATCAGACATTCAAGAAGCGCGCAGGTTTGACGCGGAGTTTTTTAAACCTGAATATTTGGAAATTGAAAGGAAATTGGAAAATACAAATCATGATTATTTATATAATTTAGCAGATGACAATTTATTGTATAAAAAAGGAGATAAGCAAGCTTATTGCCCAGAATGTTTTGAAAAAACTAATCAACTTAAAAGAATGAAAAAAGTTGAAAGTTACGAAGGGAAATATTTACATATTTATTATAAATGCTTTGTGTGCGATTATAAAGAAGAATATACCATTTTTAGTTAGAAAAAATAATTTAAATAATTTTATGAATAATTTTCCAAAGTCAATAAAAATTAAGATTTTTTATGAGGGGAATATAGATAAAATTACTGGAAAAAAATTTGAGGAAGCAGCTGTTTCTGAAGGAATTGATTTTATTAATATGCTTTACTTTATAACAGAGTCTTATCCTGAGATTAAAGAAAAATACCCTCCTGGGCAGTTGGGATTGTTGTTAAATAAAAAGCCACCGAAAGTTGATGAATTGCTTAAAGATAATGATGAGATAATATTGAGAACAAGAAACTAAAAATATAAGTGGTATGAGTTGATGTCAAAAGTGGACACATTAAAAATGTCCACTTTTTGTATTCATTCTACTGTCATTCTGAGGCGATAACCGAAGAATCCCATTATTCTTGCAAAAACCATGAGATTCTTTATTCCGCTACGCTCCGTTCAGAATGACAGTATTATTCTTTGTTTCGCTCAGAATGACAAAGTTCTCCGAGGTGAGACCTCGGGGAAAGTGATAATCCGTTGTTAAATCAGTTTAATCATCACTACATCCGATAACACTGTGTATTTGATTCCGTAAAAGAGAAAAATTAAATAATTTTCTATTTTTTTTAAAAACCCCCTAATGAAAACATGTTTCACTGGGGGGGGTTAGTTTGGCAAAACTTTTTTGGTTTAAGCGATCAGTGCGCAACCAAACTTCGGTGCACTCAGCATCTCGCAGAGTTCCGGCTGGAAATCGTACGATCCACTATTCGTCATACCAATCGAAGCCGAGACACCAAAAGTAGCCGTCTGACCCATCAAACCCATGAAACCCTTGTTGCTGTCGCGTGTCTGCGGATTGTTGATTCCCGAGGTTTCACCTCGGGGATTGATAACGGTTATAAACATTAAGGCGTTTAGCGTCTTAATTCTGTCAATGAATTAGTTAACTTCTACAATTCCCATGTCCAACCCCATGTCCAACCCGGGGATGGACATGGGGGTTTCGCCTCAGGATAACAGTAAAATGCTTGTTGACACCTGGTGTCAACAAGCTTAAATATTTCTTGAATATAAAAAAGTGGACATTTTTAATGTGCCCACTTTTTAAGGTACAGATTAGTGTAACTTGTGTCAATAAAAAATGCCATAGGTGACACCTATGGCATTTTTTTTGTTTGTGGAGAAGTTTGGGTTGACAAGGTTTGGTTTGTGGAATAAAATGGGATTGTAGTATAAAACTGTGGAAAAAAGTGGGGAAAACTGCCATAGCTTGTGGAAAACTATGTTTATAGGAGAATACACATACAAAATAGATGACAAAAAGAGGGTAGCAGTACCTTCTAAGTTTCGCGATGATTTAAAGAAAAAGGCAGTGGTCACCAGAGGACTTGATAACTGTCTTTTTCTTTATTCTATGGAAGAGTGGCAAAAAATAGCTGAAAAAATAAGTCAATTGCCGTTTGGACAGGAAGATGGAAGGGGATTTTCAAGAATAATGCTTAGTGGAGCAATGGAAGTTGAGTTTGATTCTTTGGGAAGAATTCTTGTTCCTGATTATTTAAAAGAGTATGCATCATTAAAAAAGGATGTTGTTGTCGCTGGACTTTATAACCGTATTGAGATTTGGGACAAATCAATATGGGAGAAGTATAAAACAGAAACTGAGAAAGAATTTGGAAATATAGCAGAGAGATTAAAAGAGTTTGGACTGTAAGGTTAAAGGTTAAATGTCAATCCAATGCATATTCCAGTTTTAAAAAATGAAGTTTTACACTTTTTAAACCCACAGAAAGGAGAAAATTTTGTTGATTGTACTGCTGGAGAAGGTGGTTACTCAGAGGCGATATTAGAAAAGAATGCTCCTGATGGAAAAGTGTTGGCATTTGAGTGGGATGAAGAAGTTTACAGATCATTAAAAAAGAAAGAAAGCGAGCGATTTATTATTGTTAATGAGTCATACACAACCATTAAAGAGGTTGTTGAAGAGAAGAAGATATCACCGATTTCAGGAGTTGTTTTTGATTTAGGTTTTTCAAGTTTTCATATTGATCAAAGTGGAAGGGGATTTTCTTTTATGAGAGACGAGTTGCTTGATATGAGATACAACACAAGCAATCCAGTTAGTGCTTATGATGTTGTTAACAAATATAAAGAAAAAGATCTTTTATATATTTTAAAAAAGTGGGGAGAAGAGGATTTTTATAAAGAAGTTGCAAATAAAATAGTTTCAGAAAGAGAAAAATCTCCGATAGAAACAACTCAGGATTTAGTAAGAGTAATAGATATGGCTATTCCTGATGTTTATAAAAAAAAGCAGAAGATAAATTTTGCAACAAAAACTTTTCAAGCAATAAGAATTGCAGTTAATGGAGAGATATTAGGAGTAGAGTATGCCCTTCCTCAAGCACTTGATGTTTTAAAAGAAGGAGGAAGATTAGTTGTAGTTTGTTTTCATGGGGGAGAAGAAAAAATTGTTCGTAAATTTTTCAAGTCTTCAAAAATAAAACTACTTACCGAAAGTTCAGTAACTCCATCGCAAGAAGAAGTTTTTAGAAATTTTCGTTCAAGGTCGGCAAAATTATATGCAGGATTAAAAAAATAAAAACAAAAAAATGAAAAAAATATTCAAAATTTTTCAAATATCCCTTTTGGCATTGTTTATTCCGCTTGTTTTTCTTTGTATTTTTCAGATTACAGGAATGACAAGTGAGAAAAAATTAACTCAACAGCATCAAGAAGAAATTCATAATATTTTAAATGAAGAAATGTTCAGTGTTCTTGGTGAAAAAGTTTCTTTAGCAGAAGTAGAAGAGGTTGCTCGTCAAAGAGATTTTATTGACGCTGAGTCTAAGGATATTGTTTACATAAAGATTCCCTCTAATAAAGTTGTTGTAAGATAACTAAACTATGAGTAATAATCGTTTATGGTTTGTTTTTGTTTTTTTGTTTTTATTTTCGGCGGCTTTTTCTTGGCGTCTTTTTTGTTTACAAATAACAGATCAAGAAAAATGGAAAGCTCAGGCTGAAGGTCAACAGAAATTTTTTAGCTCGTTACAAGGACAGAGAGGAGATATATTTTTAAAAGATAAAGATGGAAATTACCACACTATTGCAACTAACAAAAAGATTTATCACGCTTATGTATCTCCAAGAGAGGTAGTTGATGGAGAAAAAGAGATACTTGCTAAAGAAATTTCATCTATTTTAAATCTTGAAGAGGATTTTGTTTTGGAAAAACTTGAAAAAGACAATTCGTTTGAGGTTTTAAAGAAAAATTTGAGTAAGAAAGAGTTAGAAGAAGTAAGAAAAAAAGAAAAAGTTTACGAACAGGAGAGTATTGTTCGTTTTTATCCCGAAGGAGAAATGGCTGCTCATATAATTGGCTTTGTTGGTGGAGAAGAAACGGGTCAGTATGGAGTTGAACAGTATTATGAAAACATACTAAGAGGAACATTGGGTATTAAAGAGAGAATTGGAAAGCTTATAACAAAAAATTCAGCAAAGAAAGGAGATGATTTAACTTTAACAGTTGACTATAATATTCAGTATTTTGTTGAAAAAAAGTTAGGAGAAGTAGTTGAAGAGTTAGATGCAAGAAAGGGAACAGTTCTTGTTGGTGATCCTTTTACAGGAGAAATAATTGCATTAGCAAATTATCCAACATTTGATTTAAATAATTATTCAGAAGCCGATGTAGCATTATTTAAAAACACTGCAGTTCAAGAAACATTTGAACCAGGGTCTGTTTTTAAGCCAATTGTTATGGCAATTGCCCTTGAAGAGGAAGCTATTTTTCCTGAAGATGAGTTTTTTGATACTGGAGAGAGATGGATATATAACCGTAAGATTTCTAATTATGGAGAGAGGTCATACGGTCTTGTTGATATGACAGAAATTATAAAGAAATCAATAAACACCGGAATGGCTTATGTAGTGGAAAAAATTGATAAAGAAGTTTATGTTGAGTATTTGAAAAATTTTGAATTTTTTCAACCAACAGGAGTTGATGTTCATGGAGAAATTTTTAGTGGAAACAAAAATTTTTTAGAAGGACGTGATATAAATTATGCTACTTCTTCTTATGGACAGGGAATAGAAGTTAATGTTGTTCATCTTTTCACGGCCTTTAGCGCGATTGCAAATGGAGGAAGGCTTGTTAATCCTTGCATTTCAGAAAACACTAATAAATTAGAAGTTCCTGAAAGAAAAATTATATCAGAAGAAACGGCTTTGAAAGTTACAAAAATGATGGTAGAAACAGTTGAAGATGGATTTGGAAAGTCAGCAAAAGTTCCTGGATATTATATAGCAGGCAAAACCGGAACAGCACAGGTTGCTTGGTCAAAAATAGGAAAAGAAGGGAAGGGTTATTCTAATGAGACAATACAGGGGTTTGCTGGATTTGCCCCTGCATTTGATCCACAGTTTGTTGTTATTATTAGGATTGACAATCCATCAACAAAATCTGCTAGTGTCTCAGCAGCTCCTCTTTTTAGAAAAATAGCAGATTATATCTTTAAATATAAACAAATAGCACCAAAATGATAAGAAAAATATTAAAAAACAAAAAAATAATATTTGTAATGGGAGAGCAGAAGAGAGAAGCAAGTTATTTTCTTGATTTTGTTTTAAAAGATAATTTTTCAGTAATGAATATAAATAATATTCCTTCTTTTTTTAATATTTTTTCTTTAAAAAAAAGTGATATTATTATTTTTCAAGACAATAAACTAATTGATTTTGAAAAAATAAAAAACTTTCTTCATCTTTCTTCATCATGTATTTTTGTTGTTACTAAGCTTAAAAACAGAAGCAGAGCAAGAAGTATGCTTAGTGGATTTAAAAAGGAGTGGAGTATTGTTTCTGATTTTTCAATGACTAGAAAATTGGAAAAAAGAAAAACAAAAGAAACTTTGACTTTTGGGATAAATAGAAAAAGGGCAGATATCTATATTACAGACATATCAGTAAAAGAAGGAAATACTAACTTTAAAGTAAATAACAAGCTAAACATAGTTCCTTTTTGGATAAAAAAAGAACTAAAGAAAAGAGAAATATACTCTATTCTACCAGGACTTTGTGTTGCAAAAATAATGGATCTCAACTTAGCGGAAATTTCTTATAAAATAAAAGAAGAGAAGTAAAATAATTTTCAAAAATTGTCATTCTGAGGCAGTAGTCGAAGAATCTCTGATATTGTGCAAGGATAATGGGATTTTTCACTTTGCTCAGAATAACATCTTCCTGTTATTCTAAATGAAAAAAAGTGACATAGGTGCAACCTATGTCACTTCCTCATTATTTTGAACGAAGCGTAGTCCTCTCTGTCATTCTGAACGAAGCGAAGCGTAGTGAAGAATCTTATGGTTTCTGCAGAGATGATGGGATTCTTCGGCTATCGCCTCAGAATGACGGGGGTAATGATGGGATTCTTCAGTCGTTTCACTTCTTCAGAATGACAGTGAATTGTTATATGTTAATTTTATTGCTTTTTTGGGGTGGTTGTATTAAAATTGGATACATTGGCCCCATCGTCTAGCTTGGTCTAGGACGCCGGGTTCTCAGTCCGGTAACGGGGGTTCAAATCTCCCTGGGGTCACAAAATGAATTTTATATACTCAGTAGCAATTCTTTCTGGAACGATAATAGGAGCAGGAATTTTTGCGTTGCCTTATCTTGCTAAAGAAGTTGGTTTTCTGAATATGCTTCTTTATCTTTTTGTCATTGGTGGAGTTTCAGTGCTAGTTCATCTTTTCTTTGGTAATTTAAGTAGAAGGACGCCTGATTTTTTGCGTCTTCCTGGATTTGCTGAAATTCATCTTGGCAGTTGGGCAAAAAAAATATCAATGATAACGGGAATCTGTGGATTAATGGGTGCCACATTAGCCTACATAATATTAGGTGGATCTTTTTTAAACTCTCTTCTCCCTGAAGTTTCGCTTTCTTTTATGGAGTCTGAGACTTTTTACTCTTTAGTGTATTTCTTTTTAGGAGCTACTTTTATTTATTTTGGAGTAAAAGCTGTAGGAAAGATATCTTTTTACGGAGTAATTAGCTTCATTGTTGTTTTGTTTTTTATTTTTATAAGGGGATGGAGTAGTATAGAGATAGGTAACATAACTAATTTTATGACCTTTAAAGGAAGTTTTTCTGATTTTTTTCTTCCTTATGGAGTGATTCTTTTCTCTTTTCAGGGCGCAGCACTTATTCCTGAAATAGAAGAACTTTTAAAGGGACAAAAAGAAAACTTAAACAAAGCAATTATTTTAGGAGTAACAATTCCGCTTTTTTTGTATATATTTTTTATAATAATAGTCCTTGGAATTACAGGAGGGAGCACTACTAGTGAGTCAATAATTGGTCTTCAGGAAAACTTAACAAACGGAGTTATATCAGCAGCTCTTATTTTTGGCATATTAGTTACTTTTACCTCTTTCGTTGCAGTAGGGTTAACTTTGAAAAAAATTATCTGGTATGATTTAAAAATACCAGAAAATATGTCATTTTTAATAACAATGTTTGTTCCGTTGTTTTTGTTTGGAATAGGAATTAGAAGTTATATAGATGTTATTGGAGTAATAGGAGCTATTTTTCTTGCCATTGATGCAATTTTTATCACAGTTATGTATCAAAAGTATAAAACAGCTCGTTATTGTTTTATAACTTGTCCCTTGATTGTTGTTTTTGTACTAGGAATAATTTATCAGATTTGTTACTATTTTTAATATGTTGTTTTCTCAAATAGCAATTTTTACCATCTCTTGTCTTGTAATAATTATTGCAAGTAAGTGGGTGATAAGTTCACTTGGAAGCATAACTAGATCTTTACGATGGAAAGAGTTTGTTATTGCTTTTTTTGCAGCGTCAGTGGGAGCAGTTCTTCCGGAGCTTTTTATAGGAGCAAAATCGGCCTTTAGCGGGGTTCCTGAGCTTGCTTTTGGAAATGTGATTGGTCAAAATTTAATTCTTTTCACTTTTTCAGCAGGAATTTGTGCGTTTGTCTTAAAAGAGATTCCTGTTTATAGCAGAACCGTCAGATCGGGAGCAGTTTTTGCACTAATATCAGTTTCTCTTCCCTTTCTCTTGCTCTATGACGGAGAGATATCAAGGGTAGATGGACTTGTTCTTGTCTCAGCATTTATTCTTTATACAAGATGGTTGTTTAAAGATGAAGATCGATTTATTAAAAATTCTGGAGAGGGAGATCTTTCAAAAAAAGAAAATCCTTGTTTTCTAAAAAATATGCTGATTATAACTGCTGGATTTGCAGTTGTTCTTTTCGCAGCGGAAGGAATAATATCCTCAGCAGGAGAGTTCGCAAGATTAATAGGAGTTCCGATTGGTGTTGTGGGTATCTTTTTTATTGGGGCAGGAGTTGCTCTCCCAGAAACATTTTTTGCAATAAGATTGGCGCTGAAAGGACACTCATGGATGATATTAGGAGGAATTATGGGAGCTGTTTCGATATCATCGACATTGGTGTTAGGGATAGTTGCCTTAATAGAACCGATTGTTATCACTGACTTTGATCCGTACAGAACAGCGAGATTTTTTCTTTTAATAAGTGCAGTTCTTTTCTGGTTCTTTATAAAAACAAAAAATGTTTTTACTAGAAAAGAAGCAGTTTTTCTTTTTACAGTTTATCTTTCCTTTATAATTTTTGAATTCGGGGTATAATGGGGTATAATATACAAACTAAACAATCTTTAGAAGCTCAAAAACATACTGTATGCGAGGCACGACGACGAAAGGTAATGACTAATTACATTGAGGAGGAGAAACGAAGCAGACAGTGTATTTTTGAGCTTCCCGTAGGGCGAACCAGTTTTGGAAAGTTTTTTTGTTGCTCGTCGTTCACGATATTATCATATCGCTCCACTCCTCGCGCCTCAAAACTTCCTCAAAACTGATTTCGCTAAAGATTGCTTAGTTTGTATCTTATATCCCACATTTATGGATTTTTTAATTTTTACAATAGTTGTTCTTTTTGCAGTTTTTGTTATTGTTGTTTGGAGTATTCGTTATATGTTCAGCTATTTGAAAAAAGATGTTGAAGCGATGAGGAAAGAAGTTGGAGATGGAATTTGGAAAACAGCAGAAATGACAAAAGAGCAATTTACGGAAAGCTCTAAGATTATTCGTGAAGTAGGGGAGAAGATGATAAAACTTGATGATACTAATAAGCAGGTTTTGGAGTTTTCTCGTCAACTTGAAAGCTTACAAGATACTCTTAAAAATCCGAAACAGAGAGGAGTTTTTGGAGAGTAT
This sequence comes from Patescibacteria group bacterium, assembly GCA_034661095.1. GTDB lineage: Bacteria > Patescibacteriota > Minisyncoccia > Minisyncoccales > PWPS01 > PWHW01. The sequence continues at coordinate 9,087 of JAYEKQ010000005.1, forward strand.
TATCTTGAAACCTTACTAAAAAATGCTTTTACTCCAAAACACTATCAGATGCAGTATTATTTTAATGATAACACTCATGTTGATGCAGTTCTGTTTTTTGGAGAAAAGATGATTCCGATTGATTCAAAGTTTTCATTAGAAACATATAACCGAATTAGCGGAGAGAAGGATAAAAGAGAAAAAGAAAAAATAGAAAAGCAGTTCATCAAAGATCTAAAAAATAGAATAGAAGAAACTGCAAAATATATTCGTCCAAAAGAGGGAACAGTTGATTTCGCTTTTATGTTTATTCCTGCCGAAGGAGTTTATTACGATCTTCTTGTTAACAAAATAGGAACAACAAAAGCAAGTACTAGAGACCTGATAGAGTATGCAGTTCATGAAAAAAATGTTCACATTGTTTCACCAACTACTTTTTATGTAACTCTACAATCACTATGGCAAGGAATGAGGGCTTATCACATTCAAGAAAAAACAAAAGAAATTGTTAAAAACATATCAGTTCTTTCTAAACACTTAAAGATTTATGAAGAACATATGAATCGTCTTGGGTTTCAGATGGACACAACCATTAAAACATACAACAAAGCATCACAAGAACTTAAAAAAATAGACAAAGATATAACAAAGATAACAGGGGAGTCACCAGAAATTGAAACAAAAAAAATAGAGAAAGAATAATAATTTTCAATTTTTAATGAATTTCCTAGTTTTCAAATGATCAAAATAATTATCTGTCATTCTGAGCGAAGCGAAGAATCCCATCATCCTTGCAGAAACCATGGGATTCTTCGCTTCACTTCGTTCCGCTCAGAATGACAGTGAATTGTCAATTTGACTTTATCGTCTTTTTTTTATAAAATATACATAATAGTAATTAATTATCACGATTTAATTCGTAGAGTAAAAAATGATAGCTGTAATTGAAACTGGTGGAAAACAGTATTTAGTTTCTCCCGGAGAAAAAATAAAAATTGAAAAAGTTGAAGCAGAAGTTGGAAGTAATATCTCTTTTAAAGAAGTGCTTTTAATTGAAGATAAGAAAGGGTCTTTTTCAATAGGAACTCCTTATCTTGAAAAAGCAGAAGTTGTTGGAGAAGTAGTTGAAGAAGGAAGAGGAGACAAGAAAATTATTTTTAAATATAAACCTAAAAAAAGATACAAGTTAAAGAAAGGACACAGACAACAGTATACAGAAGTTAAAATAACAGATATTAAAACTAAATAAGATGGATTGAGGGCGTTGTTTTAAGGGTGTGTTTCGCCGTTATTTTTAGGGGATAAAGGAATCTTAAGTTATGCCTTCAGTTTGTTTTTATTTTCAAGTTCATCAACCATATAGAATCAAAAAATATTCTTTTTTTGATATTGGAAAAGACGATTCTTACTTTAACAGAAAAGAAGAAGATAATTTAAATAACAAGTGGGTGATGAAGAAGGTTGCAAAGAAGTGTTATCTTCCAACAAACAAAATTCTCTTAGAGCTTTTCAAAAAACATCCTGATTTCAAGGTTAGTTTTTCTTTTTCAGGAATAGCGCTTGAACAGATGGAGAAGTATTCTCCAGAAACACTTAAATCATTTCAAGATTTAGTTGAAACAGGGCAAGCAGAAGTAATGTGTGAAACATATTACCACTCGCTTGCTTTTTTGTATTCAAAAGAAGAGTTTCGAGAGCAGATTGGTATGAATAGAAAAAAGATAAAAGAACTTTTTTCTGCTGAGCCTCGAGTTTTTCGTTGCACTGAACTTGCCTATAGTAATGATATTGCCAAAGAGGCAGAAGAGATGGGATTTGATGCCGTTCTTGGAGAAGGAGTTGATCATATTTTAGGATGGAGAAATCCAAACTTTATTTACAAGCCAAAAGGATCTGATATAAAACTTTTTCTGAAAAATTATCTCCTTTCTGATGATATTGCTTTTCGTTTTTCAGAAAAAGAATGGAAGGAGCATCCTTTAACAGCAGAAAAATTTGCAAACTGGGTTTCTGATGTAAATGGAAATGGAGAAGTGGTTAATCTGTTTATGGATTATGAAACTTTTGGCGAGCATCAGTGGGAAGAGTCAGGGATATTTAAGTTTTTAGAAGCACTTCCAGAAAAGATTCTTGGAAATAAAGATAATAACTTTTTAACTCTTTCAGAAGCAGTTGAAAAATATTCTTCAAAAGATGAGGTTGATGTTCCTTATATAACTTCTTGGGCTGATTTGGAAAGAGATCTTTCAGCTTGGACTGGAAACGAGATGCAGAAAGATGCTCTTCGTAATTTGTATGAGATAAAAGAAGATGTGTTGGCGACTAGAAATAAAAAAATAATTGATATATGGAGAAGATTTCAAACATCAGATCAAGTTTACTATATGGGTACAAAAGGAATGAGGGATGGAGATGTTCACAATTACTTTAGCCCTTATGAATCACCTTATGATGCCTTTATGTCATTTAATAATGCTCTTAGCGATTTTAAGCTACGGGTGCAAAGTGTTCTAAATAAATAAAATATGATTAGAGAAAATACAAAACAAGTAACACCAAAAGCAGACAAAATTTTTGAAGTTTCTTTTGAGGTTTGTAACAAAGTTGGTGGAATATACCGAGTCTTAGAATCAAAGTCAAACAGAATGGTTTCATCTTATGATAAAGATTACTTCTTAATAGGTCCCTATTATAAAGAGAAGGCAAGGGATGAGTTTAGAGAAGAGGCAGTTCCTTTGAAGATGAAAGATGTTTTTCAGGAGCTGGAACAAGAAGGGGTTAGGTGTCATTACGGAAAGTGGTTAGTGAAAGGAAAACCACAAGTCATTTTAATTGATTTTAAAGATTATTTTCATAAAATAAATGATATTAAAAAAGAGTTGTGGGATCTCTTTGAGATTGATTCTCTTAATACTGGTTATGATTTTGATGAACCAATTTGCTGGTCTTATGCAGTAGGAAAGCTTCTTGAAAAGCTTAAAGAGAAACACAAAAAAGAGAAGGTGGTTGCTCATTTTCATGAGTGGCTTTCTGGAGCTGGGCTTCTATATTTAAAAAAAGAAAAAGTAAAAATTGGAACGGTTTTTACAACTCACGCAACAAGTATTGGAAGAACGCTTGCATTTAATAGTGTTAATTTTTACCCAATAATTAATGATATAGATGCTGATGAAGAAGCAAGAAGATATTCAGGAGTTTTTCCAAAACATTGTATTGAAAAGAAGTTGGTAGAGCTATGTGATGTGTTTACAACAGTTAGTGAGATTACAGGAGTTGAAGCAGAAAAGTTTTTAGGTAGAAAACCAGACTTTATTCTTCCAAATGGACTTGATATGGAAAAGTTTTTAAGTTTTGAAGATATTGCAGTTAAACATAGAACACAAAGAAGGCGTCTTAGAAACTTTGTTGCTTCTTATTTTTTTCCTTATTATAATTTTGACTTAGAAGAAACTCTTTTTTACTTTATTATTGGTAGGAAAGAGTTTAAAGCAAAAGGAATAGATGTTTTTATAGATTCGCTTGGAAAGTTAAATGAAAAAATGAAGAAAGAGAAGAGTAAAAAAACGATAGTTGCTTTTCTTTACATCCCAACAGAAACAAAAAGAATAACTCCTTCTTTATTAGAAAATATTGAATACTTTAGAGATTTAGAAGATTCTATTGATGATTTTTTACCGGAAGCAGAAGAAAGAATGTTTTATACCATTCTTCAAGAAAAAAAATTAACAAAAAAATCTCTTTTTAGCGAAAATGTGCTTTTGAATATAGAGAGAAAACTACAAAGATTGAAAAGAAAAGAAGAAACGCCTCCTATATCTACTCACTACTTCAACTCTATGGAAGATGAAATAATGGGAAGGATAAAAGAAAATAATCTTTTCAACACAGAAGAAGATAGAGTAAAAGTGGTTTATTATCCGATATATTTGACAGGACACGATGGGCTTTCAAACTTGAGTTATGAAGAAGCATTAGAAGCGTCTCATATGGGTGTTTTTCCAAGCTTTTATGAGCCGTGGGGATATACACCACTTGAAGCAGCAGCTCTTGGGGTTTCTTCAGTGACAACTGATCTTGCAGGATTTGGAAGATTTCGTCTTCGGTTAGAAATAAAAAAAGAAAAACCAGGAATATATATACTGAAAAGAGAAAATAAAACCGATGATGAGATTGTAAATGATTTAACAAGATTTCTCTATAAATTTACTAAAACAACAAGAAGAGAGAGAGTTGAAAACAAAATTGAAGCAAGAAAGATAGCTTCTCTTGCTGACTGGAGAACATTTGTCATAAACTATATTGAAGCTCACAATAAGGCATTGGAGCAACTTTTATGAAGGTAACTCACATAATAAAAAATAACAAAAAACTCTCAAAAGAGTGTTCAGGAGTTGAGAGTTTTTTGATTTCTAATGAAAAAGGAGATTACTTGTGGATGAATTCAGAACCGCAAAGTCGTTATGAAGGGTGGTTTTGTTCTTTTGAAAAGTTAAACAATATTTATCGGATAATAGAAAATATTTCTATTGAAGGAAGCTCAGGAGTTGATGAGATAACTAATTATATTAATAGAGTTGAAAGAAAGAGAGGGGATTTAGTTGAAACTTTTCGCCTTTCTCACGATTCAAGCGTTTTTGATTATCAGTTAAATAAAAAAAGAAAAATAAATATTTTTTTTGATGTAAGAGAATCGTATAGTTCGGAAAAATATCTTGATTACGAAGTTGAATCAAAAAAAGATATTATTTTTATTAGCTTCAACAAGAAAATATTTTTAGCGGTTAAAAGCGAGAAGGGAAGTGTTTTTAAAGAAAAAATAAATCGACATTATCAGTATGATCAAGATCGTAACTCTTTTCCTTTTCACAGAGAAGTTTCTTATGGTCTTTCTTTGTATGGAAAAAGATTTACTTTTTCAGTAGCTGAAAGTAAAAAGAAAGCGTTAGAAGGAGTAAAGAAAAGAGTTTTCTCTAAATTACCACTAGAAACAACAAAACAGATAGACGATGTTCTTGCGAAAGAAGCGCTTTCTTCTCTTTTAATTTCAATAAAAAAAAGAAAGGGATTGTTTGCTGGTTTACCTTGGTTTTTTCAGTTTTGGCCAAGAGATGAGGCGATATCGCTAAAAGCAATGTCTCTTTTAAAGAAAGAAGAATCAAAAGAAGTTTTTTTTAGATTATTGAAAACATCTTTTTTAAAGAGACCAAGGGGAGTTGTGAATATAGATGCCCCAGGGTGGTTGCTTAAAAGAGCAGATTGTTTTTTACCATTACTATCTTCCTCAGAAAAGGAAGTTGTTAAAAGGAAAGGAAAACTTTTTATTAAAAAAGCGTCAGAAAGGATGGTTAACGGGTTTTTTGTGAACAATTCAAATGAAACATGGATGGATAGTTTAGAAAGAGATGGAGCAAGGATTGAAATCCAAGCAATGCTTCTTAACGGTTATCGTTTATTAGCAGAGCTTTCAAAAACAAAAAAAGAAAAAGATTTTTACATTAAAAAAGAAGAAGAGATGAAAAAAAGAGTAAGAGATGTTTTCTTTGAAAATAGTTATCTTTATGATGGATATTATCCGAAAACAAACTTTAAAGATTTTACAGTTCGTCCAAATATTTTTATTGCTTTCTATATTTATCCTGAACTATTATCAAAAGAAGAATGGGTTGTTTGTTTTCAAAAAGTACTTGATTGTTTGTGGTTGTCGTGGGGAGGATTATCAACAATAGATAAGAATAGTTCTAACTTTCACTGGAAACATACTGGGGAGGACTCAAGAAGTTATCATCAAGGAGATAGTTGGTTCTTTCTAAATAATTTAGTAGCAATTGTTCTTTATAAGACCGATAAAAAAAGATTTAAGGATTATATAGAAAAAATAAAAGAGGCGAGTAAAGAAGAACTGATGTGGATGGGAGCAGTAGGATGCCACGGAGAAGTGAGTTCTGCAGAAAAACTTGAAAGTAGAGGATGTTTAAATCAAGCATGGAGCAGTGCGATGTATTTAGAATTAAAACAATTAACAGGTGACAATTGACTGTCATTCTGAACGAAGCGAAGCGCAGTGAAGAATCCCATTGTAAAAGCACCAAATTACAAATAAATTACAAGCACCAAAATCCAAAATTCAAAACAAAAACTCCCGAGGTGAGACCTCGGAAAATTTTCACTCCGCTTGTCATTCCCAGCTTGACTGGGAATCCAGTTTTTAAAATTAGAAAATTCATTGAAAATTGCCAAATTGAAAATTGAAAATTTTTATCATTGTTTAGAGTTTAGATATTAAGATTTAGAATTTTTAATATGAGATTCTTCGCTTTGCTCAGAATGACAGTTAGTCAGTTATCATTCTATATCTTCTCTAATATATCTTTTATCACCTTCATCTCTCTACTTTCCAGATCTTCTCTGGTTATTTTTTTAGATACGAACAAAGCGGTTAGTGGTTTTGTTTCTCTGTATTTGTATTTTCTTGGATAAACCCTTTCTAAATCTTTCTCTAATATAAAAATTTCTTTCTCTTGTAATTTTTCTATTTTTTCTTGGAGAGAGGTTCTTTTAGAGAAGTGCGGAAATTTTTTAATTCTTTGAAGAGAAGGGGAGTTGATGGCGTCACGATCAAGCATTACTGCGTAAGGAATATCAAATAGTTCACACACATCAGCATAGAGGTCAACACAACCCTTTCCTCCAGTGTAAACAATTTTAATGTCTTTATTTTTTTTATAAAAACGGTTTATCATTTCGCGCATAAAAATACGATCAGAAACTCCTTCCAAAAGAAGAACCTTTTCAGCAAAGAGCATCCCTGAGTTGTCATCATTTATTTCTTGAATTAATCTACTTATATCAATTTTATTTTTATTTATTCGGTGAACAACGGTGCTTCTGTTTTCATTACGATTAACTCTCCATATTTTTTGAAAGTGTCTAGCATCAATTAACGAGCGGTGGTGAGTTGTAATAAAAATTTGGTTTCCGGTGTTTTCGGATTCCAAAATCATTAAAAATCTTTTTACAACTGAGGGATGAAGGTGTGTTTCTGGCTCATTAATAAAAATTATTTTGTATTGAGGGTTAAAGATATAAAAAAGAATTACAAAAAGCCGTTTAAATCCTCCCCCCATTCTTTTAAATGTTTTTTGATAATTATTTTCTTGATTCATACTTTCAAAAAAAAGTTGTTCACTCATATTAACATCTTTAAAATTTTTCTTTAAAACTTTAGTAAAGCGGTTGTATTCGTTATAATAATTTTCTTTAAAAAATAGAAATTCATCTTTTATATCATTATATTCTGTTTTTTCACTGATTCTGATAAAAAAGTCTTTTTTTTGTGACTCTTCTAGTCCAAAAAACTTTCCTGACTTTAATGACAAAAGATGCTTTTTGTTTTTTTCCTGAATGATTATTTCTATGTCACTTCTTTTGTCAAAAAATCTTTCTTGATCAAGGTCTTTTTGAAAAAAAAGATTAACAGCATCAAGAATATTCGTTTTTCCCGCATTATTAGGACCAACTAATATATTCAAGTCAGATATATTTTCAATAATCAATGGCTCGTTTATGCTTTTATAGTAGTTTATTTTTATTTTTTTTATTTTCATATTTTGTTGTTAAAAATAATTATGATATACTGATTATAGTTTATAAAAACTAAAGGTCAAAGAAAGAGTTTTTAAAAACTTGCTTAACTTGAAATATTAGTTATAATTGTTAATAGGGACCCCCCCAAAGGTCGATTAGTATTAATAAAAAAAAGAGATATGGATACAAAAAAAATAATTATTGTCTTAATTGCAGCAATCTTAGTTGCAGGAATTGTTTATGCCGTTGTTTGGACAAGTCCTATTGAAACAGAATCAACAGAAGTAACTCCTTCTGTTGTAGAAGAAGGTGAAGAAGGTGAAGAAGGTGAAGAAGGTGAAGAAGGTGAAGAAGGTGAAGAAGAAGTGATAGAAGAAAAAGGCGAAGAAGAAGAGAAAGTAGAAATTCTTGAGTAATATTTTAAGTTTTCTCAAAAAACCCCTCTTATTTTATAAGAGGGTTTTTTTTGAAGAAAATTCTTTGCTAAATTATTTTAAATATGATATTTTAAAGATAATGCGTAACAGATTAATTATTTTATTTTCCTTTCTTGGGCTGATTCTTTTTACAGGATTGTTTATATATCTTGGTGATAAGTATTTACCAGTGAAAACACATCCAACAAAAGAAGATTCAGTGATTATTGCTGAGAATTGGATAAGAAATTTTTCTTCCTATCCAGTTTATGGGAAAAATCTTGAATTGAAAGATAGCATAAAGATGGAAGAAGGAGAGTATCAGTTTGTTTTTAGTTTTCAAGTTGATAATCCTGATTACGGAGTATATGAAAGAGAGATTGAGATACAAACTCAAGGAACAGAAATCTTATATGCAGTTACTGATGGAATATTTGATGAAAAAGAAAAAAAATTTGATATTTATTTTATTGTTGAAGAAAATAATAGAAAAAAATTAATTGCAGTTAAAAGGAGTTTTTCTTTGTTAGTTCAAGAAGAGTTTAATAGAGAAGAAGTTCTCTTAACTCTTTTGGAAGGACCGACAACAGTAGAAGAAGCAAAGGGTTATGTTACTTCTTTAGACTTTGAAACTGAAATAACTTCTTTTGTAATTAAAGACGGAATAGCTTATGTAGATCTTTTTTCTCCGGTTAGTAATGATTTAGAAATTGGAAGAGAACAAATCTCAAGAACAGTTACTCAGTTTGAAGATGTCCATGATTCAGTAGTTAATATTTCATCCGTAAAGAAAAAAGAGCCGACAGAATCATTTTCAATAGAAGGAGTTCCTAACGACTTCACTTTTAATCGCCACCTTGCTCTTGGATCCAGAGGAGAAGATGTTAAATACCTCCAAATTGTCCTTAATAGCGATATAGAGACACTTTTAAGAGAAGATGAGGGAGTTGGTTATGTTGGGAGTGAAAGTGAGTATTACGGTTATTTAACGGTGGAAGCAGTTGGAAAGTTTCAAGAGAAGTATGCTGAGGAGGTTTTGGAACCAAGTGACTTTTGGCGGGAAACGGGTTATGTTGGGGATAATACTATTAAGAAACTTAATCAATTATTAGAAAGTAATAAATAGTTTTAAATTATGACAAATAAATCACTAATAATAACAATTGGAGTTTTGATTTTTGCACTCGCCACATTTATTTTATTAAATTTAGAAGATCCAGGAGAATTAGAAGTTGATCCAACTGAAAAGGCTGAGCAGTGGGTAAAGGAAGAGGCAGAAACTTTCCTTGAAAGAGGAGGCAGTAAGCTTGAATTTAAAGATATAACAGAAGTTAGTGATGAAGTTTATGAAGTAACTTTTAACTTTAAATCGGCTTTTGCTGGATATGGAGAAGTTTCAGAGAGTGAGATGAGCGCACAAGTTGTTACTCCTCACACTATTGTTGTAAAAATAGAAGATGGAAGTGTGATTAGTGCAGTAACTGATGATACTTATGATGAGATGGAAGAAAAACTGATAGAAGAGGAAGCAGAAGAAGATCTACTCAACTTATACTTTGCTATTGTTGAAGAAGGTCAAGAGAGAGTAGAGGCAGTGGAAAGAGTATTCGTTATGGAAGAAGGAGTTGAAGAAGAAGTTATTAATGCTCTCCTTGAGGGGCCAAATAGCGAAGAGGAAGAGAATGGATACTTAACCACAATAGCCAGCGAAGCAACTTTAAACAGCTTCCGCATTGAAGAAAAAACAGCATATCTTGATTTCAGCGAAGAACTTGATGCCTCTGGATCAGCAACAGTAATGGCGATAAGAGAACAAATTGAAAAAACTCTCTTACAGTTTGGAAGTATTGATGATGTTGTAATTTCAATTAATGGCGAAACAGAAGAAATTTTACAACCGTAAAATTATTTGAAATCAAAAAAACAGCAACTGTCGTTGCTGTTTTTTTTAATTTGCTTTTTCAGGTTTTTGAATATAAAATGTAGATATGAAGATGAATTTTATTGATTTTAAAGATATCTTGAAAGTAATTAAGAAAGGGTTTGCTACTGGAAAGAAAGTAGAGATATATTATCCTAAAACAGAAAATAATCCAGAAGGATGGCGAGAGGTTAAACTTCACAGTATCACCACTGATCTTCCGCCAGATGGAGAGGAGTTAGTTGTTGAAAAAGACTATATCAGCCCAGGACACATCTTAAATGCTTATGATCTTTTTGCAAAAGACAAAAAGTTGCGTTCTTTTATTTTGGGAAAAATAAAAAATATTCGTTAAATTTTTAAAATGGAAAAATATAAAAAAATAGAAGAGGTTTTTAACCAACAAGAAAGAAGATTTCGGGCTATAACTGACAATACTCCAGACATGATTGCTCGTTTTGATGAAGATTGTCGATATGTTTATGTTAACAAAACAATGGAGGATATTTTTGGAATGTCGCAGAAAGATTTTTTTTGGAAAAATGATGCAGAGCTTGGAATAAAAGGAGAAAGAACACCGCTTTTTTGTGAAGCGATTAATTATGTTTTTAATAAAAAAGAAAAAAAAGAGTTTTACTTTGAAGAAAATATAAAAAACGAAAGGAGATATTTTTATGCGATTTTAATACCAGAGTTTTTTGAAGATGGAAGTGTTGCTTCTGCTCTTTCAATAACAAGAGATATTACTGAAATAAAAGAAATTGACCAGATTAAGTCAGAGTTTATATCAATTACAACTCATCAACTTCGCTCTCCTCTTTCAGCGATAAACTGGTGTTCTCAAACTCTTTTAAGTGAAGAGTCTGGAGAGCTAAGCGAAGATCAAAGAAACTATTTAGAAAATATAAGAGAATCAACTCAAAAATTGATAAAGATAACAGATGTTTTTTTGCAAACAACAATATTAGATCTTGAAATGTTTATTATTAACTCTGAAGAAGTTGATGTAGTTGTTTTTTTGAAAAAAATAGTTAAAAGCTTCAGTGATAAAATAGAAAAGAAGAATATTAAACTTAGTGAAGATTATGATAGTTCTATTGTTTTAGAAAATGATCCACGAGTACTAAGTATTGTTTTTAAAAATATGATTTTAAATGCAATAGAATATAGTCCAGAAAACGGATCAGTTGACATTTCTTTAAAAAAAGAAAAAGATAATGTTATTTTTGAGGTTGGAGATAGTGGTTGTGGAATAAAGGAAAAAGATAAAAATAAAATTTTTGCAAAATTTTATCGGTCAGAAAAGGCAAGAAGCATAAAAACTTATGGAACAGGACTTGATCTTTACATCGTAAAAGAACTACTTATTAAAATGAAAGGAAAAATTGAAGTTGAGTCTCCAAATCCAAAGTTTAAAAAAGGTTGTCTCTTTCGTGTTACTCTTCCAACCGTTACTCCGAAGAAAAGTGATTCATCTTAGTTACCTCCTAATTGTTGTAATCAGTAAAATATGAAATTTCAAGAAAGATATAACAATCTTAATTTAGAGCAAAAAAGGGCAGTTGATTATATTAATGGTCCGCTTATGGTGATTGCTGGACCTGGTTCCGGAAAAACAGAACTTCTTGGAGTTAGAACTGCAAATATAATAAAAAAAACAGACACCCCTCCAGAAAGTGTTTTGTGTTTAACTTACACCAATGCTGCTTCTATTAATATGAAAGAAAGATTAATAGAACTTATCGGCGATGATGCGTACAAGGTTCCGGTTTATACTTTTCATTCTTTTTGTCAAAAAATAATTCAAGATTATGGAGATTATTTTTACAAAGGAGCGTTTTTTGAATTAATTGATGAGGTTACTCAGATAGAGATAATTCAAGATATTATAAAAAAAATGGATTATGACAACCCTCTTAGTAGTTTTCATCCAAAAGAAGGTTTTGTTTATTTAAAGGATATTACAGAGGTAATCTCAGACTTAAAACAAGGAGGAGTTGCGCCTGATGAGTTTGAAGAGATAGTTAAAGAAAATAAAATTATTTTAAGGGAAATTAATCCGATAATTAGTAGTGTTTTTCAAAAAAGAGTAAATACTATTACTTTTCAGGAAATAGAAAATGTTATCAGGAAGATTAAAAAAATAGAAACAAGAAAGAAGCTTAATCACATTAAGCCGATTAGTTTGGTTGTTGTTAAGTCACTTGAAAAGATTGTTGATTCTGGAGATAAAAAGAATATTAAAGAGTGGAAAAACAAGTGGACATACAAAAATAGAGAAGAAAGGTTCTTGAATGATTCAAAGAATTTAGAAAAATTAAAAGGTTTATCTTCTGTTTATAAAGATTATCAAGAAAAAATGAATAATCTTGGATATTATGACTTTTCAGATATGATAATGGAGGTGATAAAAAAAATGGAAGGAGATGATCTTTTTTACGATGAAATTAGAGAAAAGTATCTTTATGTTTTAGTGGATGAGTTTCAGGATACTAGTGGAGTACAGATGAGATTTTTAAATCTACTTTTGAAAGATGATATTGATAATAATCCAAACATTTGTACAGTTGGTGATGATGATCAGGCAATATATAGGTTTCAAGGGGCTGAGATATCAAATATTTTAGAATTTAAAGAGAGATATCCCTCAACAAAAATTATTTCTCTGATTAGAAATTATCGCTCAACAGAAGATATAATTAAAAAATCTTATGGTGTTATAAAAAAAGGAGAAGAGCGATTGGAGAACTTTATAAAAGAAGCAGACAAAAAAATGATATCTGCAAAAAAGGAAAAAGGAGAGATTATCTGTAAAGAGTTTAAAACTGAAGAAGAAGAGTTTTCTTTTGTTGCTAAAGAAGTAAAGAAAATATTAAAAGATATACTTCCTGAGGAAATAGCGGTTATTGCTAAAACCCACAACACTTTAAAAAGGTTAATTCCTTTTTTTAATGAACTTCAGATTTCAACAGTTTCCGAAAAAAAAAGAGATGTTTTAGAGGAAGAGCACATAAAACAAATTGTTAATATTTTAAAATTAGTTGGGACGCTTCTTAGTGGAGATAAGAAGATTTATGATGAGATTTTATCAGAAGTAATCACTTATCCGTTTTGGGGAATAGAAAGAAGAAAAATATGGGAAGTCTCACAAAAATCATTTAAAGATAAAACTTCTTGGATTCAGTGCATGGAAGAAGATAAAAATCTTTCTTGGCTTTCCTCTTTCTTGTTAGATCTTTCTCTTAAAGCAAAAACAGCTCCCGTTGAAGAAGTGATAGATATTATAATTGAGAACTATTATAAAAATTATTATTTTCCAGAAGAAAAATTAAGAAAAAATAAAATGGATTATATCTTCTTAATGTCTTCTTTGAAGTGTTTTATTCAAGCAGTTAGAGATTATCGCAAGCAAGAAAATATAAAAACAAAAGATGTTCTTAATTTTTTAGAAGCAGTTGAAAAAAACAACTTACCAATTATTGATAAAAATCCATTAGTAATGGATAGTAGCGCAGTTTCTTTAATAACTGCTCACGGAGTAAAAGGAAAAGAATATAAAGCAGTTTTTGTTCTTAACTGTTATCAGAAAGAGTGGGCAAGTTCAAAAAATAGAAAAAAAATAAATTTATTTTCTAATACTCCTTTTAGTAAAACAGGAGACAGTAAAGACGACTGGATAAGACTATTTTATGTTACACTGACTCGGGCAAAAGAAAAAATTTATCTTACTTTTCACAAAGTGAAAGATAATAAAGGAAAAGAAAATATTCCTTTAGAATTTTTAAGTGAATTTCAGATTGAAAAAGCAAAAGAAGAAGTTTACTTAAAGGATGTTTCTTCTTTTTTAGGCGGACATCACACTCCTCCTTTTGTCAGTAACGAAAAAGAGATTCTTTTTTCTTTAGTGAAGGATTACAAGCTGAGCCCAACTGGACTTTCTTCTTATTTAGATATTACAAGAGGAGGACCTGAAGAGTTTTTCAAAAAAAATATTCTTCGTTTTCCTGAAAAAAGAATATCGGTTTTTTCTTATGGAACAGCAGTTCATAAAGCGCTTTCCAAGGCAATTGAAAATAAAAAAGGAGGACTTATTTTGTCAGAAAAAGAAGTTTGTGATATTTTTGAGAAAGCACTAAAAAAAGAAAGATTATTAGAAGAAGATTTTAAAAATTTACTAAAAAGAGGAAAGAAAGAGCTAACTATTTTTTATAAGA
>JAYEKQ010000006.1:0-13816 GCA_034661095.1 Patescibacteria group bacterium
CCAGTGAATTATAACTTCTTTCTAAAGGAAGCGGTTTCTTGGTAAAAATTACTGGAAAATTTACTGCCGAAATAATTTTTTCTAGTATTTTGTAATAACCACAACTCAAAGAATCATACTTGTCAATTTTTCCAGAGATAACTAAAATATAATTTTCACTTGTTATTTTTCGGATATAATATGCAAGCAAAATTGCTTCTTCAATGTTTTTTCTCGGCACAACTCGCACAGGATAAAGCAAAATTTTCGTATCTTTGTTTGAAATTCCCAAACTTGCGTAAATTGCACTAACTTCCCCGCTTTTCAATCGCTTGTTAAATTTTTCTTCATCAACACCATTAGAAAGGTAAAATACTTTTTTTTGAGAAATCCCTTCTTTAATTAGTTTTTTTTCAAGGTTATGGTTAACAACAAAAAAACCGTCAACTCCTCTACCTTTGATAATATTTTTAATTTCCGAAGAAGAAAAAAACTTTAGAGATTCGTCGCAATAATGCGGATTATCTGTGTATAAATCATGGATTCTAAAAAAAACTTTTGTTCCAGGCGGTTTGAATTGAGCAGCATAAATTGAAAAACCCAGCATCGCGGGCAAATGATATTCCCCTATGAAAGGATTTTCTATTACTATTACTGTTATGCCTTTTGTCGCTTGGGCAATTTTTTTGGCAATGGATAATCCCTTTTTTTCTATGCTCTTCTTATTGGGATATTCTTTCTCGGGAAGAAGTTCAGGAATTTCCTTGTAATCTGCATTCTTTAAAAAACGCTCTTTTATTTTTCCGCCAATAAAACAAAAATTTAGATGCGAATTTTGCTTCTGAATTCCATTAACTAAAGTTTTAATAACCATATTCACGCCATCTCTCCATCCAATTCCATAATGAATAAAGCAAATTGTTTTTTTGCAATTTTTTGGCATTTTAATATGTATTCTATTTCAATGTCGGCTTTCGCATAGCCGATCAATTAGTAATCATCTTTTATATTTATCCTTCAACCTGATTTCGTCTTCTTCATCAAAATTTCCAAAGGAAATTTCTAAAATTTCAAGAGTTTTTTCTCCTGCTTTAGCCATGTGTTCTACATTTTGAGTAATAAAAAACTCATCTCCTCTTTTCGCTTTTTTTATTTCATCGCCGACCGTAATCTCTCCTTTTCCACGAACAATTCTCCAAAACTCACTTCTATTTTTATGCCTTTGCAAACTTAACTCCTCTCCCGACTCAATAAAAAGCAACTTCACCGAGCAAAGTTCATTCAAACAAAACCTCTCAAACTTCCCCCATGGCCTTTTTTCTGAATATTTTTTCATAATTTTATTTTAACACAAAAAATCCCAGTATTAACTAGGAATTTTTGTTCTCATATTTCTCCAATAATTCTTTTTTTAATTCCATAAAATGCTTATCCCATTTTTTCTGATTCTTGCCCTTTGACTTCTTATAGTCCAAATTCTTTCTTTCCTCAATTATATCAACAAACAATTTCCATTCATCAATATGAATATAATAAATGAAACGATATCCTCCGCTCTTGCCCTTATTAACATCCGGATTACCAATTCTAGCAATCCAAATTTCAAAAATATTATGTGGAGAAATAAAAGGTCTTTTGTTTCTTGGGGTTATTTGTCTTCTAACAGATTTTGCCCATTCTCTTATAGAGTCTTTAACTTTCTGAGAAATATTATTCTTTTCACAAGACCTTACAAAGCTCTCTGTTTCAATATAATTCCATTCTTCCATAAGTAATGATCAAATTTTTAAAAAAATTCTATATCAGATGAATAATTATAGTCAACCTTTTCAAAGGGTTTTGAATAGAACCAAGGAGCTTCCAGGTGGGTTTGTTCAACAATTTTATCAGTTGACCAATCTAAAAATTCCGAGCAAATAAATTTTAATAATTCTTTTTCCTTGCTAGTGAAAATTCTTTCATTGAGATTCTTTTTTATAGTAAAAGATGTTGCGTGAGAATCTCTAAAAGCTTCTTCTGCGACTTCTATTTCCTTACTATCTCGCATTTCGGATAAAATACTGCTCAAATTGGCAGGAGTAGGTCCATAATGATTATGTACATAAAAATCACCAGTTACAGATTTTTTTCTATCTCTGTAATTTATAAAATCAAGATAATATAATAATTTATTTAATTTTGTATCTCCTAAATATTGATTGTTACAATATTTTATAAAATACAAAATCGCATTTTTATATTTTGGTTTATTTAAGGTCATAAATTCATTTTTATTATCTATGATAATAACATAGTTTACTCAATATATCAATAAAAATCCCTCTTTTGCCTTATATCTTTTTTATACTTGCATTATACAATTAAACCGATAAAAAACATAATCCTTCTATTAAATACTTTTACATCTTCCCCACAAAAGCTTTCTTCAAAACTGATTTTTTCAACTCCTCCAAATCCGCTAATTTTTGTTGGTAAATTATTTTTCATAACACAAGTGCAATTGATCTGTATCCTAAAAAGTGGGCACGGATAAAAAGACACACTTCAAGGTATCTCACTGTCATTGCGACCGTGGTAATCTCTTATGGAATGTCATAGGTATCACCTATGGAAATTGCAAGGATGATGGAATTGCCACGCTCCACTTTGTTCCGCTCGCAATGACGGTGAGAATACAATGGGATTCTTCACTACGCTTTGCTTCGTTCAGAATGACGAGAGAGATTTCCCGAGGTCTCACCTCGGGGATGTATTCCATAGTTTATTTTTTGAAAATTAAAATATATTCGTGTTTAAAAATATAGTAATCACTTGAAAGCGCGCGATATCTCCATATACCCTCCTTATTTTGCTTGGCACGATTGCCTGCCATATTTTTAATTATAACACTTTTTAAAGTTAATTTTAATTTTTGCGCTTCGTTCATACAGTAAAAACCTAAAGGAATCCATTGCCCCGCGGTGTATTTGTCGCCAATAACTATTGCCAAATATCTACCTTTTTCTAAAACTTCAATTGTATTTTTTAAAACAGTGGAAAATTTTTCTAAAAACTCTTTTAGTGATTTTGAATTTGATAAATCATCTTTCAAATCACTGAATTTTATAATATCCGCATAAGGTGGATGTAGAATTGCTAATTGAACATTTTTCTTTTTGTGGTTTTTCAAAATCTCTTTTGCTTTCTCAAAAGTTTCAAGTTTTGTGCTATCGGCTGTAATCAATTCAGAAAAATTATTTTTCGGCTCAATATTTTTACTAACATAATCAACAAGTTTTTTCTGTATATCAATCCCGATAAAATTTCTGTTTAAACTCTCTGCTTCATAAGCTGTTGTCCCGCTTCCTAAAAATGGATCAAAAACAATTTCATTTTTCTTGGTATATCTTAAAATGAACTGGTGCGGTATTTGTGGGATAAAATTACCGTGATAAAAACCATTATGTTTCCCTGTTTTATCCCTTTCGGGAATAATCCAAAGACTATCAGTCCAAATTTCTGATTCTTTCCATTTGTCTAAATTTAAATCATTAAAAATTGGCATATTGGCATATTTATTTTTAACTATATTTTATCATAACAAAAAACCACCTAAATTAAAAGGCAGTTTTTTTCTTTTTGGCTCCGCGAGTAGGATTCGAACCTACGGCCAACCGGTTAACAGCCGGTTGCTCTACCACTGAGCTACCGCGGAATTTTTTTCTTTTTTTAAAAAAACAATGCTTTTTTTGCATCTTTGATTATTATACTCAAAAATTTAAAAAAATCAATCCTAGATTGCCACACTCCACTTCGTTTTGCTCGCAATGACGAAACATTATTGCTTACTTCTAATTCCCCGAGGTGAGACCTCGGGGAATTTTGTTTTGTATTTTGGAAATTCATTGAAAATTGCCAAATTGAAAATTCTTGTTGTTCTTTTAAAATTCTTTCATTTTTTAATTCAAAATTGATTCAAAATTTGAAATTCAAAATTTGAAATTAAGTTAGTATCCCTTCAATCTTTCTAGGTTTTTGTGTTTTCTTATCTTTTCAAGGGCTTTTGCTTGTATTTGTCTTATTCTTTCTCTTGTTACTCCAAATTTTTGACCAACTTCTTCAAGAGTGTGTGTTACTCCGTCTTCTAAACCAAAGCGCATTGAAAGAATTTCTTTTTCTCTTGGTTCTAAATCAGCAAGAATGCTGTCTAATCTTTCTCTTAAAAGCTTTCTTCCAGCTACTACTGAAGGAGATATCGCTTTATCATCTTTTATGAAGTCAGATAGCGTGCTTCCGTCTTCTTCATCTCCTATTGGAGCTTCAAGTGATGTTGTTGTTTGGTAAATCTTAACAATGTGTTTTATCTTATCTAAATCCACTTCCATTTCAGCAGCTATCTCTTCTAATGATGGCTCTCTTCCTAATCCTTGGAAAAGTTCTTTTTTCGCTTTTACATATTTTGATATCTTCTCAACCATATGAACTGGAATCCTAACTGTTCTTGATTGATCAGCAAGAGCTCGATTAATTGATTGTCTTATCCACCAAGTCGCATAAGTTGAGAATTTAAATCCTTTTCTCCAGTTGAATTTTTCTACTGCTCGAAAAAGTCCAAGATTTCCTTCTTGAATCAGATCCAAAAAAGAAAGCTTTGGCGATCTTCCTAAATATTTTTTAGCGATAGAAACAACTAATCTTAAGTTTGCTCTTATCATATGGTTCTTTGCAACTTCATCTCCTTCTTCAATTCTTTTTGCTAAATCTATCTCTTCTTCTGAATCAAGAAGTGGTTCAGTGGCAATATCTCTCAAATAATTTTGGATAGAATCAATACTTATTTCAATTATATCTCCTAGATTCTGAGTAGACTCTTCTCCAAGTAAACTTCGCTCTTTTTTAATTTTGATCCCTTTTATCTCTAATCTTTTTAAAAGTTTATAAAATCTTTCTTCATCTTTTTGAAGTTCTGGGAAAAACTCATAAATATCAAAAAAATAAAGAGTGTGATTTCTTTTTTTGGCTCTTTCGTGAAGCTTCTCTAATTTATCTTTAGAAAATTTTCTTTTTTTTATTGAAGCCATTTTAAATATTATTTAATTTTTTGTAATAATCTTGAAATTTTTTTGTTAGTCTTTCTTCTTCCTCTTCGTTCTCGTCTCGCTCTGCTTCTCTCATTTTTCCTTCTATCTCTACTAGTTTTTGTTTTATATGCTCTTTCTTTAACTCTTTGACACAACTCAGAAATTCTTCTTCAGTGCTTATATCGCTTTCTTCTTTATCAAGTGAGTAGTATCTTAAAAACTCCTCTTCTTCTGCTGAAATTTTATTGTTCTCATCTCGTAAAAAAAATATTATATTTGCAAATTCTTTTCTCAAAATTATAACATCATCATCTTTAATTTTTTTGGCAAGTTCTTTCTTTACAGAACAACAGTAGATTATTTTTTCTTCAAGTCGTTCTTTTCTTGATTTATTTTTTTGTTCTTGTATTTTTTGTTTTGGTTCTTTCTTTTTTTCTTCTGTTTTTATATTCTCCATCTCATTAAAAATTGACTCTTCACTAACCCCTAAAAGAAAAGAAAGCTCAGAAACAAAGTAAGATCTTTCAATACTGTTTTTTATCTTTTTTATCTCTGGGAGTAGCTCTTTTGCTGCCTTACTTTTTTCATAAGGATCGGAAAGATTATATTTTGAAAGAACATTTTCAAAGTAGAAAGAAATTATTGAAACTGCACTTTTTACATACTTCTCCCACTTTTCTGGGTTTTCAGCAACAACATCTGCTGGATCTTTCCCCTTCGGCATCATAATCACTTTTACATCAAACTCTTTTTCAAGAGCAAGATCAACTCCTTTTTTAGTTGCTGAACTGCCAGCATCGTCCATATCAAAAGCAGTAATTATTCTGCTCGTATATCTTTTTAAAATATCAAGTTGTTTTGTTGTAAATGCCGTTCCGGAAGCAGAAACCACATTTTTATATCCTATCTGGTGACACATTATTACATCAGTATATCCTTCAACAACAATAACACTATCTTTTTTTCTGATTTCGTTTTTTGCTTTGTAAAGCCCATACATTATCGCACTCTTGTCATAAAGCATCGTTGCTGGAGTGTTAATGTATTTTGCTCGCTTATCTTCTTTTGATAGAATTCTTCCGCCAAAACCAACTATATAGCCACTTAGATTAAATATTGGAAAAATTAACCTTCCGCGAAAACGATCAAACAGGTAATTTCCTTTTCCACTTGCAACCCCTGTCTCTATAATCTCTTCTTTTCGGTAACCTTTGGCAACTAAAAATTTAGAGAGAGCGTCTTTTGCAGTTGGAGCATATCCGATCCGCCATTCTTTAATACTTTCTTCAGTTATTTTTCTATCAAGCAGATACCTTTTTACTTCTTGTCCTTTTTTTGATTGTTGTAACTGTCTTTCAAAAAAAAGAGAAGTAATCTCATTAATCTCAAAAAGGCGTTTTCTTTTTGTTTCCACTTCTGGATTCTGTTTTTTCAACTCCACTCCTGCTTTTTTTGCAAGTATTCGTAAAGCATCTCCAAACTCAACTCCTTCTATCTTCATTACAAAACTAAACATATCTCCTCCTTCATTGCACTGACCAAAACAACGCCAAACTTGTCTTGCTTGGTTAACAAAAAAAGATGGTGTTTTTTCAGAGTGAAACGGACAAAGGGCTCTAAAGTTAGCCCCTGCTTTTTCTAAGGAAACATAATCTTTAACAACATCTACTATGTCTAATCTGTTTTTTATATCTTGAATAGGAGAATCGTTCATAGTCCTTTATTATAGTGAAAAATCAATGATTTTGCAACTTCACAATTCAAGAACAGTAAATTCTTTTGATTACATATTCAAATCATTAAAACTTATCAACTTTATGTCATTCCCTTTCAACAACAAATTAAGGTCTTCTATTTTTTTAATATCAAACTCTCGCTCTCGATTCAAATTTGATTCACACTTTGGATCATATTTTCCTGGGTGAAAAAGAACTTCGTAGCTTTCTCCTTCTTTTAAATCTCCAAGAATCAGTTTTAATTCTCTGAACACTTTTCTAGTTCCACTAAATACTGGATTATCTGTTTGGATAACACCACCAACACCACTTTCTATCTTATGATTTCGGCAAGGAATTTTTTCTTTTTTACAAAACTCCATAATTAAAGAGTATGATTCTTTCAAAAATTTTGATTTGTGTAAATCAATGTGAGTTGGCTTAAATTGAAAAATAGAATTAAATTTTTCATACTGTCTTTCAATTGCTGGTTGAAATTCTTCATCTAAAAATTCTAAATGAAGCCCAACACTAACATTGTGTTTTTTTGAAATCTCTATCAACTTTTTAACCTGATCTTCTTGGTTTTCATTTATGTGATTAACCATAACACTAACAGAAGAAATCAGCTCTCTTTCAGCAAGTTCTAAAATCTTCTCGTTGAAAACTTTGCTAAATCCAAAGTCCTCAGCATTTATTATTAAGTATTTCATATAAGGTTTTATTTCTAATCTTAAGGTATGGCGGAGGAGATGGGATTTGAACCCATGTGAGCAATGCTCGCACGCTTTCCAAGCGTGTGGAATAGACCGCTATCCGACTCCTCCAACAAAGTTATGCTTTTGGAAGTTTTGAAATTAAATCTGCTAAAAAGGGATGCTTTCCAACAAAGCGATATTTGAACAAGCTCAAAAGAACAAAAAGATCCTTTAACTCCTCTTTTAATGGTTCCGGACCAATAAAAACTTCTTTTGTTTCTTCAAGTAAAAGATTTCCATAATTATTTATTACCTCATCACCAGCTTTGTCTTTTAAATAATCTATCACCTTATTAAACTCTCCTTTATCCAACCAAACCCCCTCACAAATACTACAAACATCAACTTTAATTTCTGAATCATCATAATTAACTTCATAAAGAGGAAGTTTGCAATCTGGGCACTGTCTATTTTTATTTGACATTCGGAACTTTTCAGTTTTATCCCAAAGATCAACATCAAGCCAGTTTATGGTTTCTTGTTTTAAGTCTTTTGCTTTATCAAGTTCTTCTTTTTCAAACCAAATTCCTTTGCACTGTTCACAGTAATCTATCTTTACTCCGTAAAAACTAATTTCTTTTAATTTTTGATTACAACTTGGACAATTTTTCATATTAGTTAAAATAATCAATGACAGTAGTTAAAAGTCAAAGGTCACATGTCAAGGATCAATTATATATCAATTTCTCTTATTTTTTTTATTCTTTCTTCTGTTGGAGGGTGAGTCATAAATAATTTTCGGAACCAATTTTTCTTTTCTTTTCCACGAAAAGGGTTTGAAATATACATATGAGCGGTTGAGTCACTTGCTGTTCTTAGCTGATTAGGATCTCTGCTAATTTTTTCTAAAGCACTTGCTAACCCATCTGGATAACGAGTGCTAAGCACTGCTGTTGTATCTGCTAAATACTCTCTTTTTCTTGATATTGCAAACTTCATAATCTGTGCCAAAACAGGGGCAAGAATCATAAACACAACTGCAATTATTAAAATAAACACTCCTCCTTTTCCTTCTCTGCTTCTCATTTCGCCAAAAAATGCCATTCGAAAAAATATATCAGCAACAAGAATAACCACTCCCACTAAAACCACCACAACTGATGATATAAGAATATCATAATTTTCTATATGTGCCATCTCATGAGCAACCACCCCTTCTAACTCTTGACGATTTAGCTTCTCTAAAAGTCCTGTTGTTACTGCAACTACTCCGTGTTCAGGATTTCTTCCTGTTGCAAAAGCATTTGGGTGAGGATCGTCTACAACAAAAAGACGAGGCATTGGAAGTCCTTTTGTGATAGAAAGGTTCTCAGCTATTCTGTAAAACTCTGGATAATCATCTTTTTTAACTTCCTTTGCTTTACTCATTGAAAGAACTATCTTGTCAGAATACCAATAAGAAGTAAAACTCATCGCAACAGATATTATAACTGCTATCCACAGAATAGCTGTTGTTTCAAAAAAATAACTCAGGAACCATCCTATTCCGATAATAAACAGAAAAAATCCAGTTAGATAAAGATATGTCCTACGGATATTTTTTTCTTTCTCGTCATAAAAAGTTGACATACTTTTAGAAGCTTACTTTAACATTTTCTTTTTCTTGCTCGTTTTCAATTTCAAAAAATTCTCTTTTTTCAAAATTAAATGTTCCAGCAATAACATTTACTGGAAATGTTTCTATTTTAGTATTCAAAGCTAAGACATTTCTGTTGTAAAATCTTCTAGATGCTTGAATCTTGTCTTCAGTGTCTCTTATTTCTCTCTGAAGTTCAACAAAATTATTTGATGCTTTAAGATCTGGATAATTTTCAGAAACAGCAAATAAACTTTTAAGGGTTTCTGTTAATTGATTTTCTGCTTCTCCAACTTTTTTTGGATCTCCAGTTGCTTCAGCATTCAAGGCATTTGCCCTTGCTTTAGTAACATTCTCAAAAACTTCTTTCTCGTGAGATGCATATCCTTTTACAGTTTCTACTAAGTTAGGAATAAGATCATACCTTCTCTTTAACTGAACATCTATGTCTGCCCAAGCCTCTTTTGCTCTATTTCTAAAAGTAACCAATCGGTTATATGTATAAATAACCCAAACAACTAAAATAACGATAATTGTTAAAATGAAAGCTGTTATTTCCATATTTTTTTTATTAATTAATAATTAAATAATATGCTCTAATTTTACTATATTTAAAATAATTTGCAATAAAAAGCGGTGGGCGCCCTGGGCGTCCACCGCTTTTTTCTTTCAATTTTTCTGTTCTTTTTTTACATTCCCATTCCCATTCCTCCCATTCCACCAGGCATTCCAGCAGCTCCTTTACCGTCATCTTCTTCTTTTGCATCTACTACAACACACTCTGTTGTAAGAAACATTCCAGCGGATGAAGCAGCATTTTCTAAGGCAACACGAACAACTTTTACAGGATCAATAATTCCGGCAGTAATAAGATCTTCGTAAATCATTGTTTTTGCATTAAATCCTTCTGATCCTTTCATCTCTTTTGTTTTTGCAACAACAACCGAGCCATCTACTCCTCCATTTTCAGCAATCTGTTTCATTGGAGCTTCAAGTGCTCTTCTTAATATATTAGCACCTGTTTCTTCATCTCCTTTTAGTTTTAA
This sequence comes from Patescibacteria group bacterium, assembly GCA_034661095.1. GTDB lineage: Bacteria > Patescibacteriota > Minisyncoccia > Minisyncoccales > PWPS01 > PWHW01. Next base: position 10,135 of record JAYEKQ010000006.1, read on the forward strand.
ATTATATAGTGCAGAGAGAGCACGAACAAGAGCAACTCCTCCTCCGGCAACAATTCCTTCTTCTACTGCTGCGCGAGTAGCAGAGAGAGCATCTTCTGCTTTATGCTGGCGAGCTTTTTGCTCAACTTCAGTAAGCGCTCCTACTTTTATAACCGCAACTCCTCCAGCAAGTTTTGCTAATCTTTTTTGTAAGCTTTCTTTATCATATTCTGATGTTGATTTTTCTATCTCGTTTTTGATCTGTTCAATTCTTTTTTCAAGATCTTTCTTACTTCCTTTTCCTTCGGTAATTACTGTTTTATCTTTTGTTGCTGTTATTTTTCTTGCTACCCCTAACATTTCTATCTCTGTATTTTCAAGTTTTAATCCAACTTCTTCTGAAATAACTTGTCCACCACAGACAGAGGCGATGTCTTTCAAGTTCTCTTTCTTTTTTTCTCCAAATCCAGGAGCTTTCACGGCGAGAGTATTAAACGCTCCTCTTAATTTATTTAAAACAAGAGTTGCTAATGCTTCTCCTTCTATATCGTCAGCAATAATAACTAAGTTTTTCTGACCAGCTTTAGACAACTTCTCCATTACCGGAAGAATTTCGTTTATTGAAGATATTTTTTTGTCTGTAATTAAAATATGGGTATCTTCAAAAACTGACTCCATTCTTTCTGAATCGGTTACCATATATGGAGAAATATACCCGTTGTCAAGCTGAAGTCCTTTCACAATCTCCTTGTCTAATCCAAATGTTTTTGACTCTTCTATTGTTATTACTCCGTCTTCTCCGGTTTCTTCAACAACCTCTGCAATAAGTTTTCCCATTTCTTCGTCTTCAGCAGAAATTGTTGCTACTTGAGCGATTTCTTCTTTTTTAGTTATATCACGAGCTTCTTTTTTCAGGTGATTAACAACAACTACTGTTCCTTTATCTATTCCTCTCTTTAAAGAAAGAGGATCAGCTCCTGCTGTAACATTTTTAAGTCCCTCAGAAATAATTGCTCTTGCAAGAATTGTTGCAGTGGTTGTTCCATCTCCTGCTGTATCGTTTGCTTTAGAAGCAACTTCCTTCACAATTGACGCTCCGATGTTTTCAACTTTATCTTTCAGTTCTATCTCGTTTGTGATACTAACTCCGTCATTTGTTACAATCGGAGAACCGTAACTTTGTTCAAGAACAACATTACGACCTTTTGGCCCAATTGTATATTTTACAGCGTCTGTTAACTTATCAACTCCTCTCATCATTTTTTTTCGCGCTTCTTCTTGATAGTAAATATCTTTAGACATAATATTTTTAGAACACATAATACAAACCAAAGTCATTTTAGAAGCACAAGGTTGAACTTCTTTCAAGGCGCGACAACGAAAGGTAATATTAATTACATTGAGAAGGAGCAACGAAGAAAGAAATCAACATTGTGCTTCCCGTGGGGCGAAATAATTTTATTCATATTCTGCGTCACTCGTCACTCACGATAAATTATATCACTCCGTTCCTCGTTTCTTGAATCTGAATAAAATTATTTTCGCTAAAATGATTTTAGTTTGTACTATGTGCTCTTGTTATTTTTTACTCTATAATAGCAAGAATATCGTCTTCTTTTGCTATTAAGTACTCTTTTTTATCAACCTTTATTTCATTTGGTCCATATTTTGTGAAGATAACAGTATCTCCTTTTTTTACTTCAAGAGGAAGTATTTTCCCTTCTGGACTTTTTTTACCGGGACCAACGGCAACTACTTTTCCTTTTTCCGGTCTGCCTTTTTCAGCAGTGTCGGGAAGAAAAATTCCGCTTTCTGTTTTTTCTTCACCTTTATCAGGTTCTATTAAAATATTATCAGCAAGTGGTTTTATTTTCATTATATTTAAGTACACCTTTATAGAGAAACACTCCTTTTGGGTGACTTGGTAAAAATAACGACCTTTTGTTTTTAATAATTAGCAATCATTAATCAAGAGTGCTAATTACATTCTAATCAACCTAAAAAATTATGTCAACCCCCCATGTCCATCCCCGGGTTGGACATGGGAGTGATACACACATCCGGATTCAAAAAGTGACACAGGTGCAACCTGTATCAACTGGATTCCCAATCAAGTTGGGAATGACAGGGTGAAAATAACGATAGGAAGTTTCCCGAGGTCTCACCTCGGGGAAGGTGATAGCCGAAGAATCTTTCGTAGATTGAAAAGATGATAGGATTCTTCACTCCGCTTCGCTCCGTTCAGAATGACAGGGGTGGAGTGAAGTTTCGCGTTGTTTCACGCGCTTTCTTTGGAAGGGGTGTAGGATACGAACCAAACAATCTTTAGAAGCTGATAAATGAATTGATTTCAAGAAACGACGACGAAGGGTAGTGTTTAACTATATTGAGGAGGAGAAACAAAGCAGACAGTATATTTTTGAGCTTCTAAACTTACTTTATTTGTTAAAGAAGGGGTTAGGACGAAACCAATTTTATCCATATTCTGCGTTGTTCGTGGACAAGATATTATTCAATATCTTTTACCACTCACGCCTTAAATAAGACCTGTACCTCCAATAAAATTGATTCTCTAAAGATTATTTGGTTCGTGTCTTATACACCCCAAGCATTTTTGACTTTTAGTTTTTGTTTTGTATAATTTAAAAGTATAGAAGTTTTAATTTATGCGATTAGAAAATTATTCTGAAGAAAAACTAAAAAAAGAGTTATTGAATATAATTAAAAAACATATAGATCTTGAAAAATATGATGTATTTTTCTTTGGATCAAGAGTTGGCGGAAAGGGAGATGAGAGGTCAGATATTGATGTTGGTATTAGCGGTTCTGAATCGTTACCTCTTGATGTTATTAGTGAAATAAAAGAAGAAGTGGAAAAAATTCCTATCCTTTATAAAATTGATGTTGTTGATTTTACTAGTGCCGAAGAAAAGTTTGTAAAAATTGCTGAAAAAAATATTGAAATTATAAATAAATAAATATATGACCTTTTACAATAAGTTTGATTCTATTTTTAGTGATTATAAAAAAGCGCTTTCTCGTTTTAAAGAAGTGCTTCAAAAAGAAAAGAATGACATTGTTCGAGATTCTGCAATCAAGCGCTTTGAGTTAGTTTTTGACATCTCTTGGAAGTTAATAAAATCATTTGTTGAAGAACAGAAAGGATTGTCCTGCCGATCTCCAAAGGATTGTTTTCGTACTGCCTTTCAACAAGAAATTATTGATTTTGATAATTACTGGATTGTTATCACTGACTGGCGAAACAGTGCTGTTCATACATATAAAGAATCTATTGCTGAGGAACTTTATGGCGAACTTCCTAAGATACTTGAAAAGTTTGAAGAGTTGGAAAAAAGATTGCAAAATTAGCGATTTGTGTTATTATTTTAGTATAGTTTTTTAATTTAATGTATTTTTTAAAGAAATACCTTTTACATATTATTATTGGAGTAGCTGGATTTTTCCTGGCTGATTACTTTTTAGATGCAGTAACTATAAAAGATAACAACTTTCTTCTTGTTGCTGGAATAACTTTAGGAAGTATAAACTTTTTTATAAAACCGGCAATAAAACTTATTACTCTTCCTTTAAGAATAATAACTTTAGGATTGTTCTCGTTTTTTATAAACATCGCTATTGTTTGGTTTGTCCAAGCAATTTTTCAAGAAATAGAAATAATTGGATTTTTAGCGCTGTTTTATAC
>JAYEKQ010000006.1:13916-23044 GCA_034661095.1 Patescibacteria group bacterium
CTTATTAAAAATTATCAGATTGAGGAAAATAAAATTTTTCAAATAACTTTAAGAGATGACATATACTGGTCAGATGGAGAAAAGATAACTGCTGACGATATTGTTTATACGATTGATACTATTATAAATCCTGATTTTCAAAGTGAGTTAATGCAACAGTGGATAGGAGTAGATGTAGAAAAAATATCAGAAAACGAAGTTCGTTTTATTTTAGAAAGTCCTTCAGCTGTGTTTTTAGAAAATTTAACCGTCAAAATAATTCCTGAACACATATTCAAAGGATACTCCGCACAAGATTTTAGATATTTAAAACAAAACTTTATTCCCGTTAGTTCTGGAGCATATAAAGTAAAAGAGGTAAAAGAAGATAGTGAGGGTAGAATAAAATCAATTATTTTAGGAAAAAACCCATACTATTTTAAAGAAGAGCCTTTTATTGATGAAATTAATTTTGTTTTTTTTAAAAACAAAAACGCTCTCTTAGAAGCAAATAAAAAAGGAGAAGTAGATGGTTTTGTTGTTCCTGATGGATTTTATTCTGACTTTTTAAACAATAATTTTACATCTAATTATTATGAGATAAATCTTCCTCGTTACTTTTCTGTTGTCTTCAATTTAAGAAAAGATAATCTTCTTAAAGAAGTTGATATCAGAAAAGCAATTATTTACGCTACAAACAAAAATGAAATAGTAAATAGTGTTTTATCAGGAAAAGGAAATGTTATTTCCTCACCTTTTCTTCCAATTTTTTACAATTTTTCAACCCCTGAAATAGAAATTGCTTTTGACTTAGAAAAAGCAAGAGAATTAATTAAAGAAAATGGATTTATTAATGGAGAAAGAGAAAATGAAGATATTTTTGTTTTTTCTGAAGATACAAAAAAAGATTCACAAGGAGAAGATGTAAGAATGTTGCAAAGTTGCTTTATAGACCTTCGCTCTGAAGACATTAAGTTTTATCCAGAAGGAGAAATTACTGGCTTTTTTGATGAAAAAACAGAAGAAGCAGTAATCTATTTCCAAGAGAAATACTACGAAGAAATTCTTGCTCCTCATAACTTTGAGAAAGGAACAGGAATGGTTGCAGAAAGAACCCGAGAAAAACTAAATGAACTTTGTGCTGATTTTTTCAGAGAAACAACTAATCTTGAGATAGTTTTAACAACCCTTGATAATCCGATGTTAGTAGACACGGCAGAAGTGTTAAAAGAACAGTGGGAAAAAGCAGGCTTCTCTATAATTATTGATTATAAAGATATCAACTCTTTAAGAGAAGATGTTATCAGAAAACGAGATTTTGATGTTCTTCTTTTTGGAACAATGTTGGCTGGAACTCCAAATCCCCTTCCTTTGTGGCACTCAACAAAAGTTGATCATCCTGGTTTAAATCTTTCAGGATATAAAAACAGTGAAGTGGATAAACTTTTAGAAAAAATAATATCTGGAGAAAAAAACAAAGAAGATGAGAAAAGTGTAAAAAACTTCTTAGAAGAGGTTCAAGAAACTGTTATCCAAGATTTCGTTTGTATTCCTCTCTATAATCCTTATCTTATCTATTATCTTTCTGAAAAAGTAAAAGGGTTTGAAAAAACAAAATTCATTAGTTCATCTAATAGATTTCAAGATATTGAACAATGGTATATAAAAACAAAAAGAATATGGGAGTAGATCCCAACATAAGATATATAAAAGATCTTGAAAATGTTCTTTATGATAAAGAATGGTTTCAAAATCAAGAAAACTTTGAAGCATACTATATGTATCGCGGTATCAAAGAAGAAAAAGGATTAAGATACGATATAACAATTATTCCTTTCAGAATGTTTGGTAAAGAATTTCCAAAAACAAAAGGACACTACCATCCTAAACAATACGGAGAAATTTATACTGTTCTTGAGGGAAAAGCTTTTTATCTTCTTCAAAAAAAAGACCTTTCTGATGTTTTTGTTGTTAAAGCAGATAAAGGAGATTTTGTAGTAATTCCTCCTGAATATGGACACATTACTATAAACCCTGGGAATAAAGAGTTGAAAATGGCAAACTGGGTTAGTCCAAATTTTGAAAGTGAATATAGCGAGATAGAAGAAAAAAATGGAGCTTCTTACTTTTACACTACTAACGGATGGATAAAAAATACAAACTACAAAAACATCTCCAATTTAAGATTTGAAAAAGGAACTAAGAAAAAGCCAAAAATTCTATTATAACCAATGGTGTGAGGGAGTATATGCCTCTGCCGGAGTGATGAAACTGGTAAACATGCACGGTTCAGAGCCGTGTGCCTTCTTGGCTTGTGGGTTCAAATCCCACCTCCGGCACAATAAAAATAAACACAAAACTAATCACCGTCATTCTGAACAAAGCGTAGCGGAGTGAAGAATCCCATGGTTTCCTGCAAGAGTGATGAGATTCTTCGGCTATCGCCTCAGAATGACATCAACGATTATTAGCGTAATTAAAATTAATATTATGGATAACCAGAAAACAAAATTTATTAGAAAACCAAATCTTGATAGTAATGAACAAAACAAACTGAGGATAGTTCCTCTTGGTGGGCTTGGAGAAGTTGGAAGAAATATGACAATCATTGAGTGGAAAGATAAAGCGATCATAATAGATATCGGGCTCAGTTTCCCCGAAGAGAGAACTCCCGGTGTTGATTATATAATTCCAAACATCTCTTACTTGGAAAAAAGAAATCTTAAAATTCTTGGAGTTCTTATAACTCATGGTCACTATGACCATATTGGAGCAATCCCCTACATAATGGAGAAAATAGGAAACCCTCCTATTTTTGGATCTCCCCTATCTCTCGGAATAATAAAAAGAAGACAAGAAGAATTTCCTTTAAAACAAAAACTACAACTGAACGAAGTTGAGGATGGATCAAAGATAGAGCTTCATCCTTTCAATATTGAATTTTTTCATCAAAACCACAACATTCCTCAAAATCTTGGAATTTGTATAAAGACACCTGTTGGAAATATTGTTCACACCTCAGATTTTAAATTTGATCCAACTCCAACAAACGCCCCTCCAAGCAACTTTAAGAAATTAAACGAGATCGCTTCTCGTGGTGTTCTTTTTCTAATGTCTGATTCAACAGGAGCAGAACAAGAAGGACACTCTCTTTCTGAAAAAACAATTTCTGAAAATCTGGAACAGATATTTAAAAAGTCTAATGGACGAATTATCACTGCTACCTTTGCTTCTCTTATCAATCGTGTTCAAGACATAATTTATTTTGCTGAAAAGTATAACCGTAAAGTTGTTATTGAGGGATATGGAATGAAAACAAATATAGAGATATCAAGAAATTTAGGAATTATAAAAGCTAAAAAAGGAACAATTATTCCTTCAGAAAAAGCATCATTATATCAAGATAACCAACTTGCTCTTATTATTACTGGTGCTCAAGGAGAAAACGAAGCAGCGTTAATGCGTATTTTAAGTGGACAACACAGATTCTTTAAATTAAAAAAAGGAGATTCTGTAGTTCTTTCATCATCAGTCATTCCTGGGAACGAACGATCTGTCCAAAATGTAAAAGATAATATAATGCGACAAGGAGCAAGTGTTTTTCACTGTCAGATGATGGATATTCACGCTGGTGGACATGCTCAAGAGGATGAGCTAGTAGAAATGTTAAGAATAATGAAGCCAAAGTTTTTTATGCCGATTCACGGACAGTACTCTATGATGGCAAATCATGCCAAAATCGCAAGAAGAGAAGGAATTCCAAGAAATCACATTGCTTTAACTGACAACGGCCATATAATAAAAATAGACCAAGAAACGCTGACTTTAAGCAAAAAACCAGTTATGGTTCGACCAGTTATGGTTGAAGGATCTGGAGTTGGAAATATCGGCGGAGTTGTTCTTCGTGACAGAATTGAACTTTCAGAATCAGGAATATTTGTTGTCATTGCTGCAATAGATAAAAAAACAAGAAAAATTAAAAACTCTCCTGATATTATTTCCCGAGGGTTTGTTTACTTGCGAGAGTCACAAGTTCTTCTAACCGAAGTAAGAAAAAAAATAAGAGAAATTATTTTTGAGTCAGTAAAAACAAAAAAAGACATAAAGGCTGTAAAAAAAGAAATAAAAATAAAAATAGAGCGTCTGCTATATAAAAAAACAGGCAAAAAACCTCTCGTTTTGCCTGTTATAATAGAAGTTAATTAATAATGCCAAGGAGCTCTTCTTTCTTTTGTTTGAGAAGTTCTTCTGTTTCGGCCTCAACTACAAGACGAACAACATTTTCAGTGTTTGATTTTCTTAAATTAAACCACCAGTCATTAAACTCAATATAAACTCCATCAATCTCTATCTTTTTCCCTTCCAAATAATTATCTTCTACTTTCTTTAAAACTTCATCTTTATTTTTAACTTCTATATTAATTGCTGGCGTTCGGTGATAATTTTTAAAAGGTTTTATCAGTTTTGAAAGTTCTTCATTTTTTGAGGAAAGAAGATTCAATACTTTTACAGCAGCAAAAAGACCATCATCAATGTAGAAGTTATCTTTATGCATTATGTGTCCAGAAAGTTCAGCTCCCAAAAGCCCACCTTCGTTTATTAACTTTTCTCTGTAAAAAGAGCTTCCAACTCTCATCATTGTTATTTTTCCTCCCTGTTTTTCTATCTCTTTGAAAGTTGATTTTGAGAAGCAAAGATCAAGATAAACTCTTTTTTCTTTGCTTTCTGAAATCTCTTCTTTAATTAAAAAAGATATTAAAGCATCGGTTGGAATCATCTCTCCTTCGTTATCAAAAATTAAAACCCTATCTCCGTCTCCATCAAAAGAAACACCTACAGAAGCCCCTTCTTTCTTTATTGTTTTTATTAATTCAGAAGCATTTTCCATCTTTGGTTCAGGATTGTGATTAGGGAAACGGCCATCAACTTCTTGATATAAGTTAACAACATTAATTTTTAACTTTTTAAAAACAGGAACACCAGTAAGAGAAGAGACACTGTTTCCATAATCAACTACAACTTTAATGTTTTTAATATTTTTCCCGAAAGAAACTATGTATGAAGTATATTTTTCTAAAACTTTTTCACTAATATCCTTTTCTTCTTTTTTTTCTACTTCATCTAGCTTGATATCTTCAGCTATTTTTTTTATTTTTTGTAAATCATCTCCATAAATTTTAGCTGCTTCTTCTTTCATTAGTTTTATCCCATTAAACTCTGACAAGTTGTGCGATGCTGTAATTATTGCTCCTCCTGAACACTTATAACTATAAATAGCAAAATTAAGCATCGGGGTAGTGGAAAGCCCAACATTTAAAACAACTCCCCCGCTATCAGTAACTCCTTTTTTAAAAGAGTTAAAAAGTGATTCAGAAGAAATTCTGCCATCTCTTCCAACTGCTATCTCTGGATTATTCTTATTTAAAAAACGAACAAAAGCACACCCTGTTTTGTATGCAACTTCTTCATTGACTTCACTAGGATAGATGCCTCTTATATCATACTCTCTAAATGCTTTTGGATTTATCATACGAAAACATTATAAACTATTAATCAGAAAACGCAAAACTGGATTCCCAGTCAAATTGGGAATAACAAGTATGGTACTTTCGTAATTAAGACATTAAGCGCCTTAATGTTTATAACCGTTATCAATCCCCGAGGTGAGACCTCGGGAAGTGGCAATCCCATTATCTTTGCAGTTTCCCTAGGTGACACCTTGAACATTGCCACGGGCTAAAGCCCTCGCAATGACAAAAAAATAGAAATTAGTTGTGAACGAAGAAATTTGAAATTAGATTTTATCCATTTTCCATTTTCTTAACCTTTTTCCATCTTCTATCCTCCATACAATTTTCCATTTTCCATATAACCATTTCTGAAGGAGCGAAACAACTAAAGAATCCCATCATAGGTCTTGATTATTTTCAGGAGGAATGTTATACTTATTTTATTATATACTCTTAAAAATAATAGTAAAATATGAAAGAATACGAATTAACATACCTTATTACTTCTTCTTTTACAAAGGAAGAGGCAGAAAGTCATCACGAAAAAATAAAGAAAGGATTTAGTAAAAAAGCTAAATTGTTAGAAAAAGAACAATTTCCAGCAAGAAAAACTCTTGCTTATGAAATAAACAAGGAAGGTGAAGGATATCTTGCTTCTTTCGGTTTTAGCGCTGAAGAAGAAGATGTTTTAATTCTTAATAATGATTTAAAAAAAGATGATAGTATCATAAGACATATAATAACAAAGAAAAGAACTAGGGTTATTAAACAAGAAAGAAAAAGAGGAGTAAAGAAAGAAGATAAAAAAACTTCAGCTCCTAAAAAAATTGAGTTAAGCAAAATTGACGAAAAGATAGAAGAGATAGCATAAAATATTTAAATTACAAACTAAAAATTGTTTTTATGAATCTCAACAAAGTCATTATCGTTGGAAGATTAACTAAAGATCCTGAAAAAAGAACTATCCCTAATAGTGGAATAAGCGTTGCTTCTTTTGTGGTCGCAACCAATAGTTACTACAAAGATAAATCGGGAAGTAATCAAGAAAAAACAGAATTCCACAACATTGTTATGTTTGGTAATGTTGCTGATACTGCTTCAACTTATTTAAAGAAAGGGTCCTTGGCTCTTTTTGAGGGAAGATTACAAACAAGAAAGTGGGAAGATAAAAACGGAAACACAAGATACACAACAGAGATTGTTGCTGACAAAGTGCAGTTTGGACCAAGATCAGAAGGAACCAGTAACTACAACAGTGCTCCACAGAAAAACAATAACAATAAACAAGAAGATAATTATAAAGAAAAAGAAATCCCCGTTGTTGATGAGGATGAGATAGATGTAAGAGATATTCCTTTTTAAAAGGGTGCGGGATCCGAACCAAGTAATTTTAGAAACTGATAAATGAGTTGATTTTAAGGAACGACGACAAAAGGTAGCGTCTAGCTACATTGAGGAGGAGTGACGCAGAAATCAGCCATTTATCAGTTTCCCGAAGGGCGGATCAATTTTATCCATATTCTGCGTTGTTCGCGAACAAGGTATTTGGCAATACCTTTTATCGCTCACGCCTTAAATATGAATAAAATTGATTCCGCTAAAGATTATTTGGTTCGTATCCCACACCCTTAAAATAAATTTAATAAAATAAACTATGCAACAGTGTTACTTTTGTCAAAATAATATTGAAGAGATAGATTTTAAAGATTCTGCAATGCTTTTACGCTTTATGTCTGAAATGTATAAGATAAAATCTAGAAAGAAGACTGGTCTTTGTGCTAGACATCAAAAAAGATTAGCAACCGCTGTAAAAAGAGCAAGATATATGGCTCTTGTGCCTTACACTAATCTTTAGACTATCAACTCTTTCTTTTTTAATTCCTCTCTGATATCCTTCTCGAGCTTTTTCATAAGCTCGGGATTTTCTTTTAGAAACTTTTTTGATTGATCTACTCCTTGTCCAAGTTTTACATCTCCATAACTATAAAAACTTCCTGAACGAGTAACTATTTTTTCTTTTACTCCCATATTTATTAATTCTCCTTCCTTTGATATTCCTTCATTGTAGTAGATATCAAACTCTCCATTACGAAAAGGAGGCCCTACCTTGTTTTTAACTACTTTTGCTCGAATTCTACTACCAACAATCTCTTCTTTACTTTTAATCTGAGCAATGTGCGCCAAATTTATTCTAACCGAAGAATAAAACTTAAGAGCTAATCCTCCAGAAGTTACTTGTGGATTTCCAAATCTTTGTCCGATATTAACTCTTGTTTGATTTATAAATATCACCACCGTTCCTGTTTCAGATATTATTTTAGAAAGTTTTCTTAGCGCTGATGACATTAAACGAGCTTGCAGTCCGATATGCTGATCACCAATCTCTCCTGTTATCTCTGCCTTAGGCGCTAATGCCGCCACAGAATCAATAACAACCACATCAACTTCTTCTGAACGAACAAGTGTTTCAACTATTTGCAGTGCTTGTTCTCCTGAATCAGGTTGAGAAATTAAGAGATCTTCAATATTAACTCCTATTCTTTTTGCATATTGAGGATCAAGAGCATTTTCTACATCAATAAAAGCACCAACTTTTCCTTCTCTCTGAGCATTAGAAATAATATGTAAAGCAAGTGTTGTCTTTCCAGCAGATGCTCCTCCAAAAATTTCTACTACTCTTCCCTTTGGAACTCCTCCTATTCCAAGCGCCATATCAAGAGAAAGAGACCCTGTTGGAATACTGTCAATATCAGTATTCTGCATCTCGTTAAGACGCATAATAGACCCCTCTCCGAACTGTTTTCTAACTTCATTAATTGTATCCTCTAACTTCTTTTTTAACTCATCGTTAGTAGTAGAGGTTTTCTTTTTTTTAGGCATAAAATAATTATATTAAACTTACTCACAATCAGTGCAAATTCCTACATTAAGATTCTCTGCCATCCAGCACTGGTCTCCTACTTTTACGGTTTGATATATTACCCCTTCGTAGTAGATCGGATCTTTTCCACAGATGAAGGTTTTATTTGTTAGGTATTCTTCTGCTTCGGAATATATTCTTAAGTGTTTATTGAAAGGATCTCTAAATCCTATTCTGTAGTCTTCTTCTTGAGGGTCTTCAGGAAGTGCTGAGAAGTAATTAGGCGTTAACTCAGTGCAAGTTGAAAGATTTACTGTTTCTGGATGATCAGGAATACAAGGAGGGTATGCTCCTTGATTATATATCTGATAAGAGAAGATCGCTTTTTCTATGGAATCAATGTGTTTATTTCGGACTGCGTTTCTTGCTTGACGAAACTGTGCCCCTGGATTAATTGCAATTACTACTGCTATAGCAAGAATAGCAATAATCCCAATTACAATTAGTAGTTCTATAAGGGTAAACCCTTTGCCATTAGTAGTATTTTCTTCCATTAATTATATTTTAAATGATTAAAAATAATTGTCAATTCTGTCATTCTGAACGGAACGAAGTGGAGTGAAGAATCTCATGGTTTTTGCAAGGATAATGGGATTCTTCACTTCGTTCAGAATGACGGGGAATGGAGTTTCGTGTTTTTTCATACGCTTCCTTTGGAAGCGGTCATTAGGTCTAATTCTTTGTTTATTTTTCTTATGCTTTTTGGTCTTTTTGCCTTT
>JAYEKQ010000007.1:0-22862 GCA_034661095.1 Patescibacteria group bacterium
ATTATTCATATAATAAAAAAAAAAAAAAAAAACAGGGGGGGCCTCTCTCGGCCCCCACCGCTTTTTTTAGTTTTATTTTTCTTCTTTTCCCAGTGTTTTGATGCACTTTGTGCAAGCAGTCACACTTTGACCAAGGAAGTTTTTGAATCTTTTATTAGTTGCAGATTTAGGAATATAAGTTTTTTGAAGATTAGGTCTTTTCCTTCTTTTTGGAGTAGGATTGTATCTTGACATTAACTTTTTTCTGGATCTTTCCATAGTTGATGTCTTTTCACAAATTTCACATTTCTTAAGCATATTTTCATTATTATTTTTTATAACTTTCATACTATAGCAAAAAAAGAACAAAAGAGCAAGTTGACATTTGATAATTGACCTTCTTCATCGTCATTGCGAGCCCCGTAGGGGCGTGGTAATCTCTCGTCTGAAGACACTAAGCACTTAAAGAAAGAATAACAAAATCAATCACCACAAAAATAACTCTCTAAGCGAAACAAAAAATGCCATAGGTGACACCTATGGCATTTTTTTATAACCTCGCGCCGTCATTCTGAACGGAACGAAGTGGAGTGAAGAATCTCATGATTTTTGCAAGGATAATGAGATTCTTCGGTTATTGCTTCAGAATGATGGTGTTTAATTTTGCATTTTGAGTTTTTTTCTGTTATTATGTTTTTATTATGATAGTTTGGATATTTATTTTTATTATTCTTATTTTTTCGGCAGTTTTTCACGAGTATGCTCACGGTATGGTGGCATATTCTCTTGGTGATCCTACTGCAAAAAATATGGGACGGCTTACTTTGAATCCGATTCCTCACATTGATCCTTTTTTTACAATTATTTTACCACTTTTAATGATTATCCTTCCAACGAATTTTATAATCGGAGGAGCGAAGCCAGTTCCGATAAATCCTTTTAATTTAAGAGGAAAGTATGCAGAGTTGAAAGTTGCTCTTGCTGGTCCAGCTTCTAATATTTTATTAGCAGTTGTTTTTGGGCTTATGATTCGTTTTATTCCTGTTATTCAAGCAAACCAGTCTTTGTTTTTTGCTTTTGGAGCAGTAGTGTTTATAAATCTTCTACTTGCTGTTTTTAATCTTTTACCAATTCCACCGCTTGATGGTTCTCATATTTTATTTACATTTGTTCCACTTTCATCAGAGGTAAAAGCGTTCTTTTCACAGTACAGGTTTTTTATTTTGATAGCAATTTTGTTTTTGTTTATGGATTATATATTTTCTTTACTTTTCTTAGTAATAAACTTTTTATTTACTCCAATAACAGGAGTTCCTTTAGTAGAGTTTTTTAATTTACTAAACACTCTCTAAAATTTTCAATTTCTTAATTTTTTTTATTAAACACGCGGATAAACGCAGATATAAACACTGATGAACACAGATTTCTGGATTCTCAGTCAAGCTGAGAATGACAATGGAGCAGGAATGACAATGGAGCGGGAATGACAATGGATTGGTCAAAAGTCAAATGTTATATGTCAATTGTCATTTAGTCTCTTGACTTTATTATTTTTTTTGTGTAAGATATGTTTTAGTATAACAAGCAGACCCAATAATATGTTTTTCAAGGTCTCTTTTAGAGATTTTGTTTTTTTCTGGGGTGCGAGATATAAACTAAATAATATGCCAACAATAAATCAATTAATTAGAAAAGGAAGAAAAAAGAAAGAAAAGAAGGATAAATCTCCTGCTCTTTCTTTTGGTTTTAATAATGTAAGAAACAGAAAATCTTATTATCCTTCTTCGTTTAAAAGAGGGGTTTGTATAAAGGTTACAACTATTACTCCTAAAAAACCTAACTCTGCTCTTCGTAAAGTTGCCAGAGTTCGTGTTTCAAACGGGGCTGAAGTAACAGCATACATTCCAGGAGAAGGACATAAACTTCAAGAGCATTCAGTTGTATTAATGAGAGGAGGAAGAGTTAAAGATCTTCCTGGTGTTCGTTATCACATTGTTCGTGGAGCGCTTGATGCAACCGGAGTTGAAGGAAGAAAGAAAGGAAGAAGTAAATACGGAACAAAAAGACCACAGGAAAAGAAGAAGTAATAATAAAAATTTTCAATTTTCAATTTGACAATTTTCAATGAATTTCCTAATAACCAAATTAAAAAAGCACCAAATTATAAATTCTAAGCACTAAATCCAAAAACGCTTCCAAAGGAAACGCATGAAACAACGCGAAACAAAAACGCAAAACAACGCAACTCCCTCCTGTCATTCTGAACGAAGCGAAGCGTAGTGAAGAATCCCATCATCCTTGCAAAAACCTTGAGATTCTTCGTTCCGCTCAGAATGACGATGGGGTGTCATTTTTGCGAAAGCGGGAATCCAAAAACTCCCGTCATTCTGAGGGAGTGAAACGACTGAAGAATCTTATTTTGAACATTGTAATTTGTAATTTATTTTGAATTTGTAGTTTAACTTATGGGAATTAAGAAATTAGAAAATTCATTGAAAATTGAAAATTAATCAACATAATTATGTTATCAGAAGAAAAAAGAAAAAAAAGTTATAAAATACAAGAGATAAAGCCAGATTCACTTTATAATAGTGTTTTACTTTCCAAGTTTATAAACCAGATAATGAAAGATGGAAAGAAAAATGCCGCAAGAAAGGTGGTTTATGGTGCTTTAGAAGAAATAAAGAAAAAAGAAAAGCAAGATCCGATGGCCATTTTTGAAAAAGCAATAAGTAATGTTTCTCCTGAAACTGAAGTAAGATCAAAAAGAGTAGGAGGGGCAACTTATCAAGTTCCAATGAAAGTTAGCAACAAAAGAGCAATTAGTTTGTCTTTCCGATGGATTATTACAGCAGCAAGATCAAAGAAAGGAAAACCAATGAAGATGAAACTTTTTGAAGAGATTGCTAACGCTTCAAGAAATGAAGGCGAAGCAATAAGAAAGAAAGAGAATGTACACAAAATGGCAAAAGCAAACAGAGCTTTCGCATACTTAGCAAAATAAAAACAAAAATTTTCAATTTTCAATTTGGCAATTTTCAATAAATTTCCAAATGACCGAATTAAAAAACCAAAATTATAAACCTTAAGCACCAAAATCTAAAATCCAAAAACGCTTCCAAAAGAAGTGCACGAAACAACGCGAAACAAAAACGCAAAACAACGCAACTCCCTCCTGTCATTCTGAACGAAGCGAAGCGTAGTGAAGAATCTCATTATCCTTGCAAAAAACCATGAGATTCTTCGCTCCACTTCATTCTGCTCAGAATGACGGTGGGGTGTCATTCCCAACTTGACTAGGAATCTAGTTTTGTTGTAATTTAACACTTGGAAATTAGGAAATTGAAAATTGAAAATTAATAATATTATGTCAAGAGAATATCCTGTAGAAAAATATAGAAATATTGGAATTATAGCGCATATTGATGCTGGTAAAACAACTGTTACTGAGCGAATTTTGTTTTATACAGGAATTTCTCACAAAATAGGAGAGACACACTCTGGAGAATCAGTAATGGATTGGATGGAACAGGAAAGAGAAAGGGGGATTACAATTACATCAGCTGCAACAACTTGTTTCTGGACACCATCTGATAAAGAAAAAAGTAAAGAAAATGAATACAGAATAAATATAATAGATACTCCTGGACATATTGACTTTACAGTTGAAGTTCAGAGAGCACTTCGTGTTCTTGATGGAGCAATTGTTGTTCTTGATGGAGCAGCGGGGGTTGAGCCACAATCAGAAACAGTTTGGAGACAAGCAGACAAGTACAATGTTCCAAGAATATGTTTTTTAAATAAAATGGACAAGTTTGGAGCATCTTTTATTGATTCACTTGACTCTATAAAAGAAAAGCTAACCCCTGATGTTCTTCCGGTTCAAATTCCTTTAGGAGAGGAAGACTCTTTTCAAGGAGTAATAGATTTAATAACAAGAAAACTACTTATTTTTGATGGAGAGTTTGGGGAAAAAATAAGAGAAGAAGAGGTTCCTGAAGAAAAAAAAGAAGAGGTTGAAAAATGGAGAAGTCAGATGGTTGAGAAAGTAGTTACTGAAGATGAGAAACTTTTTGACAAGTATATGGGAGGAGAAGAGATAAGCAATGAAGAGATAATAGGAGCATTAAGAAAAGGAGTTCTTAACTATAATATAGTTCCTCTTTTTTGTGGTTCTTCCTTAAAAAACAAAGGAATTCAACCGGTTCTTGATGCTGTTTGTCGATACTTCCCATCTCCAGAAGACTTTCTTTCAGTTGAGGGAGTAGAACCAAAAACAGGAAAAGAAATATCAAGGAAACTCATTGATGAAGAGCCATTTTCAGCCCTTGTCTTTAAATTAGCGAACGATCCTTATGTTGGAAATCTCGCCTTTATGAGAGTTTACTCTGGAAAACTATCTGGAGGAGCATATCTTTTAAATGCAAACACTGGAGACAAAGAAAGAGTGAGCCGTGTTTTAAGAATGCATGCTGACAAGAGAGAGGAAATTACAGATATATATGCGGGAGACATTGTTGCTGCTGTAGGATTAAAAGGAGTTTCAACAGGACACACTTTGTGTAATGATGCAAATCCTATTATATTAGAAGAGATGGTTTTCCCAGAGCCGGTTGTTTCTATTAGAATTGAACCAAAAACAAAAGAAGATCAAGAAAAAATGGGAACTGCTCTTAGAAAGTTAGCAGAGGAAGATCCTACTTTTAGAGTTAAAGGAGATGAAGACACTGGAGAAACAGTTATCTCCGGAATGGGAGAACTTCACCTTGATATTATTGTTGACCGAATGAAGAGAGAGTTTAATGTTGAGGCAAATATTGGTCAGCCTCAAGTATCATATAAAGAAACAATTAAAAAATCAGCAGAGGCAGAAGAAAAATATGTTAAGCAGTCAGGAGGAAGAGGACAGTATGGTCATGTTAAGCTTCGCATTGAACCTTTCCCTGAAGGAGATCAGAAGCTTGAATTTGTTAATGAAATTAAAGGAGGAGTGATTCCTCAAGAATATATTCCAGCAGTAGAGAAAGGGATTCAAGAAACTATGGATGAAGGAATTTTGGCAGGATATTCCATTGTTAATATTAAATCAACGCTATATGATGGTTCTTACCATGAAGTTGATTCCTCAAAGATGGCGTTTAAAATTGCTGGAGCAATGGGATTTAAGAAAGCATATCAACAAGCAGACCCAGTTTTACTTGAACCGTTTATGAAGATAGAAGTTATTATCCCAACAGATTATCTTGGAGATGTTATGGGAGATATTTCCTCAAGAAGAGGAGAAGTAGAAGCCACTGAAGATACCAAAGGAAAGCTTCCACAGAAAGTTATCAGAGCAAAAGTTCCGTTAGCAGAAATGTTTGGTTATGTAACAACCCTTCGTTCATTGACACAAGGAAGAGGAAATTACTCAATGGAGTTTGATAGTTATAAAGAAATTCCTTACAATATTGCACAAGAAATAATAAGAGTGCGGGGTTAAAATTGTTTACAAGTTTTAAAAAATGTGCTAATATCATTTTTGTAAATCTTAAATTAAAAATTATTATTAATTATTAAATATAAAAATATGGCAAAAGAACAATTTGATAGGTCAAAAAATCATGTAAATGTGGGAACTATTGGTCATGTTGATCATGGTAAAACCACTCTTACAGCAGCAATTATTAATGGTCTTCATTTAAAAGGACTTGTTGATAAAGGAACAACAGTAGATGCTATTGATTCTGCTCCTGAGGAAAAAGAGAGAGGAGTTACTATCTCTATTGCTCATCGTGAGTATGAAACAGAAAATCGTCACTATGCTCATATTGATTGTCCAGGACATGCTGACTATATTAAGAATATGATTACTGGGGCTGCCCAGATGGATGGGGGAATTTTAGTTGTTTCTGCCACTGATGGTCCTATGCCACAAACAAGAGAACATCTTCTTCTTGCAAAGCAAGTTGGACTTCCATCTCTTGTTGTTTTCATTAATAAAGTTGATATGGTTGATGATGAAGAGATGATTGAGTTAGTTGAATCAGAAGTTAGAGAAATATTAAAAGAGTATGAATATCCTGGAGATGAAATTCCTGTTATAAAAGGTTCTGCTCTTAAAGCTCTTGATGCAACTTCTTCTGATGATAAAGCAATGAAACCAATATATGAGCTTTTAGATGCGATGGATAACTATATTCCTGAAGTAAAGAGAGAGATTGATAAACCATTTCTTATGGGGGTTGAAGATGTGTTCTCAATTGAAGGAAGAGGGACAGTTGCTACTGGAAGAATTGATCGTGGAGTAGTAAAAACTGGAGAAGAAGTTGAAATGGTTGGATTAAGAGATACTGCAAAAACAACTGTTGTTAGCGTTGAGATGTTTAATAAAAGTTTGGATGAAGGAAGAGCTGGAGATAATGCTGGAATACTTCTTCGTGGAATCAAGAAAGATGATATTGAAAGAGGCCAAGTTTTGGCAAAACCTGGAAGTATAACTCCTCACACAGAATTTGAGGCAGAAGTTTATATCTTAGGAAAAGATGAAGGTGGAAGACACACTCCATTTTTTAAAGGATATAAACCTCAATTTTATTTAAGAACAACTGATGTTACTGGAGAAGTTGAACTTCCTGAAGGAACAGAGATGGTAATGCCTGGAGATACTGCAAATCTTAAAATTAAACTTATTGCGCCAGTTGCTATTGAAGAAAAACTAAGATTTGCGATTCGTGAAGGAGGAAAAACAGTTGGAGCAGGAGTAGTAAGCAAGATTATTAAATAGAAAAAACAAGAGAATTACAACACGCTACTTTTTAAAATAGCGTGTTGTCCATTAATTATTAAAGATAAATGGCTAAAGAGAAGGAAGTAAAATCCAAAATTCGTATTCGTCTTAGCGCGTATGATCACAAGATTATTGACGCTAGCACAAGACAGATAATTGATACAGCCGTCAGGTATGGAAGCGATGTTTTAGGTCCAAGTCCGCTACCTACAGAGATAAAAAAATATTCTGTTAATCGTTCTACTTTTGTTCATAACAAGTCAAAAGAACAGTACGAGATAAGGATACATAAGAGAATTATAGATATTCTTAATCCAGGAGCAAAGGTTCTTGATGCCCTTAGAAACCTGACTCTTCCAGCCGGAGTGAACATTGAAATCAAGATGTAGTATTTATTTAATGATATAGTCAAAGATTGTATGGTCATAAAAAAATGGACTACTGTCCTGTTAAAGGGTGCGGGATCCGAACCAAGTAATTTTAGAAGCTGATAAATGAACTAATTTCAAGAAACGACGACGAAAGGTAGCGATAGCTACATTGAGGAGGAGTGACGCAGGAAGTAGTTTATTTATCAGTTTCCCGAAGGGCGAAACCAATTTTATCCATATTCTGTGTTGTTCGTGGACAAGATATTATTCAATATCTTTTACCACTCACGTCTTGAATATGAATAAAATTGATTCCGCTAAAGATTACTTGGTTCGGATTCCGTACCCTTGCTTATTGAGAATTTATAAAATATGAAGCTTATCCTTGGAAAAAAATTAGGAATGACACAGTTTTTTGATGAAAATGGAACAGTTTTCCCTATTACTTTAATTGAAGCATACTCAGGAAAAGTTGTTCAAGTAAAAACTGAAGAAAAAGATGGCTATGAAGCAGTTCAGCTTGGTTTTGTTGGAGTTGATAAAAAGAAATTAAAAAAACCACAAGCTGAAAAACCTTATCGCTACTTGAAAGAAATTAGGGGAAAGTCAGAGTTGTCATTAGGAAGTGATGTTTTGGTTGATTCTTTTTCAGAAGGAGAAAAGGTTAAGGTTCGTGGGATATCAAAAGGAAAAGGTTTTGCTGGAGGGATGAAAAGACATAATTTTTCAGGAGCTTCTGCTAGTCACGGAACAAAAAAGACACACCGAACAATTGGATCAGTCGGATCTGCTTTTCCTCAAAGAGTGATAAAAGGAAGAAAAATGCCAGGAAGAATGGGGGCTGATAGAGTTACAGTAAAGAATTTAAAGGTAGTAAAAGTGGATTCAGGAAAAAACACAATTGCACTTTGTGGTGCTGTTCCGGGAAGAAGGGGCGCAGTTATAATAATAGAAAGTATATAATACAAAAAATATGAAGGCCGATTTATACAATATGAAAGGAGCAAAAGATGGAGAGATAACTCTTCCCAAAGAGATTTTTGGAGTTGAAGTTAATCTTGATCTTGTTCATCAAGTGATGTGTTCTCAAATGTCAAACAGAAGACAGAATACAGCACACTCTAAAAACCGTTCTGAAATAAGAGGTGGTGGAAAAAAACCATGGAGACAGAAAGGAACAGGAAGAGCAAGACACGGATCAAGAAGATCTCCTATATGGATTGGAGGAGGAGCAACTTTTGGACCTCGCAATGAAAGAAATTACAAAAAAGATATTAATAAAAAAGCAAAGAGAAAGGCACTTTTTATGGTCCTTTCTGGAAAAAAAAATTATACATTTTTTATATCCAAATTAGAAGCAAAAAAAGGGAAAACAAATGAAATATCAAGTTTTCTTGAAAAAATAGAATGTGACGGAAGCGCTTTGATTGTTCTTCCTGAAATGGATAAAAATATGATTCTTGCTTCAAGAAACATTGAAAAGGTTGATACGATTCAAGCAAGAGATTTAAATCTTTTAGATCTTCTTTCTTATAAATATTTGATTATGCCTGAATCATCAGTTGGGGTTGTTAAAGAAAATTTTTTGAAAGATGAAAAATAAAAAAGAAGAACAAAAGAATATTCTTTCAGTTAAAGAGATAGATAAGAGATACTTTTTAAGATCTCCTCATCTTAGTGAAAAAGCATCAATTCTTGCTGAGAAAGGATTTTATGTTTTTCGCATAGCAAAAGAAGCAAACAAAATTCAGATAAAAAATGAAGTAGAAAAGAAGCACAAAGTTAATGTTTTGAGTGTTAGAATAATTAATATTCATCCTAAAAAAATGAGAGTTGGAAAGCATGAAGGAGTAAAGAAAGGATACAAAAAGGCAGTAGTAAAAATAAAAGAAGGTCAAAATATTGATCTAACAGCTGTTTAAGTCTGTTTAAGTATGAAATTAAGAGTTAAAAAAAGAAAAAATTTAATATCCCCATTGAAAAGAAACGCAGGAAGATCAAATCAAGGAAAAATAACAGTAAGACACAAAGGAGGAGGAGTAAAACGCCTTTATAGAGTGGTTAATTTTGGTCAAAACCCAATGAATATTAAGGGTGTCGTTAAAGGAATAGAATATGATCCTAACAGAACTGCAGATATTGCCCTTATTGAATATGAAAATGGAGAATTTAAATACATTATTACTCCACAAGAATTGAAAGTAGGAGATGAGATAATAACTGCAGAAAAAGCAGAGGTGAAACCAGGAAACAGAATGAGAATAAAAAACATTCCTATTGGAACAAGAGTTTATAATGTTACAATATATCCTGAAGGAAAAGCAAAGATAGCTCGTAGTGCTGGAACTGGAGTTTTTATTCTTGCTCATGATGACAATATGACTCAACTAAAAATGCCATCAAGAGAAGTTAGAAAAGTTTTTAGTGAGTGTTTTGCAACCGTTGGAGAAGTTTCAAGGTCAGAACATCGTTATCGTGTTATAGGAAAGGCGGGAACAGCAAGAAAGATGAACAGAAGACCAGTTGTTCGTGGAAGTGCAATGTCTCCATATGCTCATCCTCATGGAGGAGGAGAAGGAAGGGCTCCGATCGGAATGTCTGGACCAAAAACACCATGGGGAAAACCAGCAAGAGGAGTAAGAACAAGAAAAAGAAAACATACTGATAGATATATAATTAAGAGAGCAGAAAAAAAGAGAAGAGGAAAAAAATAACAAAATTTTCAATTTTCAATTTGGCAATTTTCAATAAATTTCCAAATGACCAAATTAAAAAACCAAAATTATAAATACTAAGCACTAAATCCTAAATCCTAAACAAACCCAAAATCCAAATGACAAAAATCCAAAACAAAAACACTGTCATTCCCAGCTCACCTGTCATTCCCAACTTGATTGGGAATCCAGTTTTGAACATTTGAATTTAGTGTTTAGAGTTTAAAATTAAAAAATTGAAAATTAATAAAATTATGTCAAGAAGTTCAAAAAAAGGTCCATATATTGATGAAAAGTTGCTTGAGAAAATTCAGAAAACAAATCCTGACGGAAAGAAAGTAATTAAGACATGGTCAAGAAGAGCAACAATTACTCCAGAAATGATTGGTTACAATATTGGTGTTTATAACGGAAAAGAACACATAAATGTTTATGTTACAGAAGAGATGGTTGGTCATCTGCTTGGTGAATTTTCTCCAACAAAAAAGTTTGTTAGACACGGAGGAAAGATGCAAAGACAGATAGAAAAGAAGAAATAACAGTAAAATTAATTAAGAAATTATGTTAATAGAAGCAAAACTTAGATATGCAAGAATTTCTCCACGAAAATTTCGTATGGTAGCTGATCTTGTTCGTGGCTTATCTGTAAAAGAAGCAGAAAGTATTTTGAAATTTACTGTTAAGCGTTCCGCTCGTCCGATGTTAAAACTTTTGAATTCTGTAACAGCTAACGCAAAAAACAATTTTAATATTGAAAAAGAAAATTTATATATTGCTGAAGTGAAAGTTGATGGTGGTCCGATGATGAAGAGATTTATGCCCCAAGCAAGGGGAGTGGTTCATCAAATTCAGAAGAAAACATCTCATGTTTATATAAAGTTAGAAAAAATAAGAAAAGAGGAAGAAGAAAAGAGAACTATTAAAAAAGAAAAAATAAAAAAAGTTTATCAATCTGAAAAGCCAAAAGAAGAAGTTTCTGTAAAGAAGAAAGGAAAAGATGATGAAATTACAAAAGAAGATTCTTTAAAGAAGCAACAACCTGATAAAAAATCAATGTTTAGAAGAAAATCAATATAAAATAATAAAATGACAAGTAAAGTTTCACCAAAAATTTATCGTATTGGAAAGACAAAGAAGTGGGATTCAAAAGGATTTTACGAATCTGATTTTGCAAGTTTTTTGCAAGAAGATTTTGAAATTAGAAAGTTTTTAAATGAATCCTTACGAACTGTTGGAGTTGAAAGAATAGGAATTGAACGCTCTTTTGATGAGTTGAGTATCTTGATTTATAGTTCAAGGCCAGGACTCATAATCGGAAGAGGTGGTGAAGGAGTAAAAAACTTGAAAGAAAAATTAGAAAAGAAACTGAATGCTTTATCAGAAGAAAACAAAACCAAAAAAATTAAGATTGAGATTAGAGAAGTTAAAAACCCTTGGCTTTCAGCTTCTTTAGTAGCGCAAGATGTTGCAAGACAGCTTGAAAAAAGACTTCCTTATCGTCGAGTAGTAAAGCAGGCAATACACAAAACAATGATAAATAAGGAAGTTAAAGGTGTTCGTATTCAAGTAAAAGGAAGGTTAAATGGAGTAGAGATTGCTCGCGGAGAACATTTTCAAGAAGGTCAGTTAAAAAGAATGATGATTAGAGCAAAGCTTGATTATGGATTTGAAATAGCTCGCTGTTCTTATGGAGTGATTGGAATAAAGGTGTTAATATATAAAGGTGAAGAATTTTAATTTATGTTATTTCCTAAGAAATTAAAATATAGAAAGCAACGCAAGGGAAGGATAAAAGGAGTCGCCAGAAAGGGATCTTTTATTAACTTTGGAAGTTACGGATTGCGTGTTGAAGAAAACGGATATATAAACGCAAGACAAATAGAGGCGTCAAGAAGAGCAATTATCCGTTACTTAAGAAAAGGAGGAAAGATGTGGATAAGAATATTTCCTTACAAACCGATTACCAGAAAAGGACAAGAAGTTCCTATGGGAGGTGGAACAGGAAGCGTTGATCATTACGCTTGTCCAGTAAAAGAAGGCAGGATTATTATTGAAATTGATGGAATTCCAGAAGACCAGGCAAAAGAAGCTCTTAGAAAGGCAGGCGATAAGTTTTCTTTGAAAACAAAATTTTTAAAAAAATAGTTTTCAAAAATAAAAAATATGAAAGTTCAAGAAATTAGAAAAAAAACAAAAGAAGAATCAATTAAAATTCTTGATGAGAAAATAAAAAAATTAAATGAAGTTCGTTTCTCTGAAAAGATTGGAAGACCAAAAAATGTGAAAGAAAGAGCAAGCTTAAGAAAAGATATTGCAAGAATAAAAACCATCTTAAACGAGATGGAAAAATAATTATGGTAAACAAATTAAAAGGAAAAATTATCTCTGATAAGATGAACAAAACAGTTGTTGTTGAAGTGGAAAGAGTGAAAGAGCACCCTCTCTATAAGAAGAGAATTAAGGTGCATAAGAAATATAAAGCACACGATGAAAAGGAGATATACAAGATTGGAGACAGTGTTGTCATAGAGGAGTGTCGTCCGATAAGTAAAGATAAACATTTCAAAGTGGTTGGAAAAATAAATAATTAACTTTTGCTAAATGTTAAATGTCAAAGAATTATGATTCAAGAAGAAACAATATTAAAAGTAGCAGACAACGCAGGAGCAAAAGAGATAAAGTGTTTTCGGGTTTTAGGTGGAACCAGAAGAAGATATGCTTACATTGGTGATGTGATTGTTGCTTCAGTTAAAAAAGCTGAACCAAGAAAAACAGTTAAAAAACATGAAGTTGTTCGTGCAGTTGTTGTCAGACAGAGATATAACTATCGCAGAAAAGATGGAAGCTATGTTTGTTTTGATGAAAATGCTGCTGTTATTCTTGATGGAAAGACAAATCGACCAAAAGGAGGAAGAATATTTGGACCCGTTCCTCGCGAATTAGCGGAGAAAGGATTTAAAGAGATAGTTACCATAGCAAAAGAAGTAGTGTAATTTGTTTTGTGATATATGAAAATAAAAAAAGGAGATACAATTTTAGTGATTACCGGAAAAGATCGTGGAAAGAAAGGAAAGGTATTAAGAGCTCTTCCAAAAGAGAATAAGATTTCTGTTGACGGAGTCAACCTTCTTAAAAAGCATGTTTCTCCACAAAAACAGAAACAAGAACAGCAGAGAGGTAAAAAAACTGGTCAGATAGTTGAGTTTCCAGCTCCAATATCAGTTTCTAATGTTAAATTGATTTGTCCTGCTTGTGGAAAAAGCACAAGAGTTGAAAAGAAAGAAGGAAAGAGAGTTTGCAAAAAATGTAGCAAAGAGTTGTAAAAGATATAAAAATGTCAAACTTAAAAGAAAAATATAAAAAAGAAGTTATTCCGAAACTGAGCAAAGAAATGAAACTTAAAAGTTCTATGGAGTGTCCTTTTATTGAAAAGGTGGTAATTAATGTTGGAGTTGGAAATTTAGCAGTTAGTGATAACTCAAAAAAGAAAGAGTTATTAGCAAGAATATCAAAAGATATAGCTATTATTACCGGACAGAAACCACAAGTAAGGCCAGCAAGAAAATCAATTTCTGGATTTAAACTTAGAGAAGGAATGCCGATTGGAATGAGAGTTACTCTGAGAAAAAAAAGAATGTATGACTTTTTGGAAAAATTAATAAATATTGTCCTTCCAAGAGTGAGAGATTTTAAAGGAATAAAGAGAAGTTCAGTTGATGGTGACGGGAATATTACTATCGGAATAAAAGAACAGCTCGTTTTTCCTGAAATTTCTGCTGATGACACTGATTTATTTTTCGGAATGGAGATAACTATTGTTACTTCTACAAAAGAAAAAGAAAAGGGAATCAGATTATTAGAAGAATTAGGAGTACCGCTTATAAAGCAGGAGTAAAAATAAACAATTGACAATTAATTTTTGATTATTTTTGTGTCAAAAGTCAAAGGTTAAATGTTAAATAAAATTATGGCTAAAAAAGCGAAAATAGAAAAATCAAAAAAAGAACCAAAGTTTGCAACAAGAAAAGTTCGCAGATGTTTTAAGTGTGGAAGAGATAGAAGTGTTTTCAGAAAATTTGGACTTTGCAGGATTTGTTTTCGTGAAATGGCAAATAACGGAGAAATCCCAGGAGTAACAAAATCAAGTTGGTAATAAAAATTTCAAATAAATTATGTACACAGATCCATTAGCAGATATGTTAAATAGAATAAGAACTGCTCAAGCAGTAAGGAAAGAGGCGGTTAATGTTCCGTTTTCATCAGTTAAATATGAAGTTGCTTGTTGTTTACAAAAAGCAGGTTTTGTTGAGAAGGTTCTTAAAGGAAAAAAAGTAAAAAAATCTCTTTTTCGTATTGTTTTAGGATATCAAGAAGATGGAAGACCAAAAATCAATGAGATAAAAAGAGTTTCTTCCCCTGGACAAAGAATATATCAGAAGAGCAGTGAGATAAGAAAAATTAAGAACGGATTAGGATTATCAGTAATATCAACTCCAAAAGGAGTAATCACTAGCGAAGAAGCAAGAAAGAACAAACTAGGAGGAGAAGTAATATGCGAGGTATGGTAAAGTCAAATGTCAAATGAATGTTAAATAACCAAATGACTGAATTTAAAAAAGCACCAAATTCTAAACAAATTCAAAACAATTATCTGTCATTCTGAAGGAGTGAAACAACTGAAGAATTCCATCATTTTTGCAGAAACCATGAGATTCTTCGCTCCACTTTGTTCCGCTCAGAATGACGGTGGAGTGTCATTCTGAGCGAAGTGAAGAATCCCATTGTCCTTGTGCAACACCAGAGATTCTTCACCTACTGTCTCAGAATAACAATTTTTGGAAATTAAGAAATTGAAAATTCATTGAAAATTGAAAATTGCCAAATTGAAAATTAATAAATATTATGTCTAGAATAGGAAAAAAACCAATTATAATTCCTGATGGAGTAAATGTAACAATAAAAGAGAAGAAGGTTACTGTTAAAGGTCCCAAAGGGGAGCTTTATTTAGACATTCCCTCTGATATAAAAGTTGAGAACACAGAGGAAGGAGTTACTGTTTCAGAAAAAAAAGAAACAAAAACAAGTAAAGCATTATGGGGAACGATAAGAGCTTTGATTTTTAATATGGTAGAAGGAGTGAAGAACGGATACAGCAAAGAACTTCAAATAAAGGGAGTTGGATACAGAGCAGAAATGAAGGGAGAAGATCTTATCTTAAAGGTTGGATTTTCCCACTTGGTTGAGATAAAAAAAATTGAAGGCGTTGAATTTAGTGTAAATAAAGATATAATTACTGTATCTGGAATTAAGAAGCAACTTGTAAATAATGTTGCTGCTGACATAAGAAAAGTTCGCCGTCCAGACCCTTATAAAGGAAAAGGAATAAGATATAAAGACGAAGTAATTGTTCTAAAGGAAGGAAAAAAGAGCGTTAAATAAAATAGTATGTTAGAAAAAAAAGAAAAATTAAAGAAAAGACACAGATCTATTAGAGCAAAGGTTCAAGGAACAAAAAAAAGACCTCGTTTACAAGTTTTTCGTTCTTTGAAGCATACTTATGCTCAAATTATTGATGATGAGAAAAATATTACAATATTCTCATTAAAAGATAAGATTTCTTCTGGAACAAAAAAAACAAAAACAGAGAAAGCTTTTCAGTTAGGTGAAAAAATAGCAGAAAAAGCAAAAGAAAAAAAGATCAAAGAAGTTGTTTTTGATCGTTCTGGATATCTTTATCACGGAAGAGTAAAAGCATTAGCTGATGGTGCTCGCAAGGGTGGATTAAAATTTTAAAATAATTTCACAATGAAAAAAGAAGAAATAAAAAAAGAATTTGAAACAGAGGTTCTTGATATTAGCAGAGTAGAGAGAATGACCAAAGGAGGAAGACGCCTTAAGTTTCGTTCTTTGGTTGTTTCTGGTGACAAAAAAGGAAGAGTTGGTGTTGGAAAAGGAAAAGGAAGAGATGCTCAAGATTCAATTGAAAAAGCAACTAAAGAATCTTTAAGAAAAATGATTACAGTTCCTATTACAAAAGAAGGAACAATTGCTCATGAAGTTAAAGCAAAATTTGGAGCAGCGACTGTTCTCTTAAAACCACAAACTGGAGAAAAAGGAATTGTTGCTGGAGGAGCGGTTAGATCAATCTGTGCAATGTGTGGAATAAAAAGTGTTTCTGGAAAGATGATAACAAGAACAAGGAATAAGATAAACAACTCAAAAGCAACGATAGAAGCGCTTAAAATGTTAAAATCTTAATATGCAAATTCACGACATAAAACCAAATCATAAAAATAAGGAGAAGAAAAGAATTGGAAGAGGAGGAAAGAAAGGAACTTATTCTGGAAGAGGAATGAAAGGACAGAAATCAAGAGCAGGGACAGGGAAAAGAGAACCTTTAATCAGAAGGGTTCTTAAGCGTTATCCAAAATTAAGGGGATATAATAATGCTTCAAGATATAATGTTCACGAGGTAAATATTTTTGCTCTTGAAAAACACTTTAACGATGGAGATAAGATTACTCCAGAAACTCTTCTTGAAAAAAGACTCATTGAAAAAAGCAAGAAGTTGCCAGTTAAAATTCTTGGAGAAGGAGAAACAAAGAAAAAATTACACATTGAAAACTGTTTTATTTCAAAAACAGCAAAAAAAGTAATAGAAAAAACAGGAGGAACAGTAAAATAATTTTCAATAAATGACCAAATTTCCAAATGTCCCAAAAAATCCTCTGTCATTCTGAACGAAGCGAAGCGTAGTAAAGAATCCCATCACCTTTGCAGAAACCATGAGATTCTTCGCTCCACTTTGTTCTGCTCAGAATGACAGCGGGGTGTTATTCCCATCGCCCTATTTGTCATTCTCAGCTTGACTGGGAATCCAGAAAAAATTGAAAATTGAAAATTTAACTAAATTATGTTTCAAAAAATAAAGAAGATATTTCAAATTCCTGATTTGAGAAACAGAGTATTATTTGTTCTTGCTGTTTTTGGAATCTTTCGTTTAATGGCGAATGTTCCAATGCCAGGATTTACAATGAATCAGATTGAAGAGCTTTTTGAAAGATTTCAGATGCTTAAAATTGCAGATCTTCTTGTTGGAGGAACACTAGATCAGTTTTCTATAATTATGCTTGGGCTTGGTCCTTATATTACAGGAGTTATTATAATACAACTCCTTACTATTGTTTGGCCAAAACTTAAAAAGATGTATCGTGAAGAAGGAGATGCCGGAAGACAAAAAGTTAATCAATATGGAAGAATGTTAACAGTTCCTTTCGCTTATCTACAGGGATATGGAATGTTGAGCTTGTTTCAATACCAAGAAGTTCTTCCAAAGATTCCTTTTGTTGAGACGATAGGAATTTTAACAATAGTTGCAGCAGGAACTGTTTTCCTGATGTGGCTTGGAGAGCTTATTACTGAGAAAGGAATTGGAAATGGAATATCACTAATAATTTTTGCAGGTATTGTTGCTGTTGTTCCATCAAATATTGGACAGGTCGCTAGTGAGATAATGTTTAATCCTGATAGAGTTCCTGTTTATCTTTTATTCTTTATCATGGTTCTCTTTATTATCTATGGAGTGGTTCATGTAAATGAAGCAAGAAGAAATATTCCTGTTTCTTATGCAAAACAAGTAAAAGGAAAGAAAGTTTACGGAGGAGCATCTACATATCTTCCTCTCAGTTTGAATCCATCAGGAGTTATTCCGATAATTTTTGCGATGTCTATTGTTATTCTTCCTTCAATGTTGATGGGATTTTTAGCAGGAGTAGAAGGATCGGTTGGAAACTTTGCTCAAATGGGAGTAGAATTTTTCCAGAACACTTGGGTTTACGGAAGTTTAATTTTTATTTTTGTTGGTATTTTTACATATTTTTATACTGCAGTAACTTTTGATCCGAACAGCGTTGCTGAAAACCTTCAAAAAATGGGAGGATTTATTCCAGGAATAAGACCAGGAAAATCAACCTCAAACTACTTAACATATATTTTAAACAGAACTCTTTTAGTTGGAGCATTGTTTTTGGGAACAGTAGCAGTGCTTCCGATGACAATTTCTTCTCTTACAGGAATTCAAGCATTTGGATTTTTAATTGGAGGAGCTGCTCTAATAATTATTGTTAGTGTTGCAATAACAACCGGAGAACAAATAGACGCACAACTACAAATGAGAGAATACGATAACCTTTAGTAAAATTTTCAATTTTCAATTTGACAATTTTCAATAAATAACCAAATTTTCAAATAATCAAAAAAATTATCTGTCATTTTGAACGAAGTGAAGAATCTCATTGTCTTTGCAGAAAATATAAGATTTTTCGTTCCATTTCGTTTTGTTTAGAATGACGGTGGAGTGTCATTCCCATCACTCTATTTGTCATTCTCAGCCATGTGCTCGGCTACGACCGAGTATTGACTGGGAATCCAGTTTTGAAAATTAAGAAATTGAAAATTAATTAAAATTATGTCCACAAAAGTTATTTTTTTAATAGGGCGTCCGGGGTGTGGAAAAGAGACTCAGTTGAAATTTTTGATTGAAAAAACTGGTTTTAAAGTTATTAAAACCGGAGAACTTCTTCGTAAAAAGGCAGAAGAGGATGATTCTTTAGGGAGAAAAACAAAAGAAGTGCTTTCGGAAGGAAAATTAATGCCAACTCCAGTTGTCTTTATGCTTTGGATGCCGATGCTTGCTGAATTTCACGAACAAGAAGATGTTAAGGGAGTTGTTTTTGATGGAAATCCACGCAAATTTTATGAAGCAAAAATGCTAGAAGAGGTTTTTGATATGTTTGGATGGGAAGAGATAAAAACTTGTTATATTAAGATAAGTGAAAAGGAGGCATATGAACGATTAAGAAAAAGAAAAAGAATGGATGATACTGATGATGAGATAAGAGAAAGATTATCTTGGTTTAAAGATGAAGTTGAACCAGTAATAGACTATTTCAGAGAAAAAGGAATTTTGGTAGAGATAAACGGAGAACAGTCAGTTGAGGATGTTTGGAAAGAAATAGAGGGAAAATTATGTGATTTTATAAAATAACCTTATATGATTTTAAAAACAAACAAAGAGATAGCGGTTATGAGAGAAGTAGGAAGAATTTTAGCAGAGATAATTGAAAAAACAAAACAAAAAACAGTGGTTGGAGTTACTACAAAGTATTTAAATGATTACGCCGAGGATCTCATAAAAAAAGCAGGAGGAAAACCTTCTTTTAAAGGTTATAATGGATTTCCAGCAGCACTATGTATTAGCGTTAATGATTGCATTGTTCACGGAGTTCCTTCTGATTACATAATAAAAGATGGAGATATAGTTTCTCTTGATGGGGGATTTTTTTATAAAGGATTTCACTCAGATATGGCAATTACTATTCCAGTAGGAGAAGTTAGTGGAGATACTTTGCGTTTAATAAGAGAAACAAAAAAATCATTAAAAAGAGGAATAAAAAAATCAAAAATAGGAAACACCCTTGGTGATGTAGGAAACACCATATCAAGACACGCTGAAAAAAGTGGTTTTTTTATTTGTGAAGGACTTTGTGGACACGGAATAGGAACAGAAGTTCACGAATCACCTCAAGTTTTAAATACAGGAAAAAGAGGAAAGGGAATTCCTCTTCAGAAAGGAATGGTTTACTGTATAGAACCAATGCTCGCTGTTGGAACATCAGAAATAAAAGAAGAAAAAGATGGAATAAAAACAGCCGACAAATCCCTTTCAGCCCACTTTGAACATATGATTGCAATAACCGAAAAAGGCCCAAAAATATTAACAAAACTATAAAAAAAAGCACCAAATTCAAAACTTAAAAAATGCCATAGGTGTCACCTATGGCATTTTTTAATATTGGCTCTTGTAAGTTGTTTCTATTTTTTGTATAATTTTATTTATGGAAGAAAAATCTATAGAAGAAAAAAAAGAAATTGAGGAACATAACGGAGAAGTTGAAGAGCCTAAATCGGAGCTTCGTTACGATCCTTTTTTTGATGACTGGGTGGTTATTGCTTCTGGAAGAGCAAAGCGTCCAGAACTGTTTAAAAAAGAGGAAAAAAAGGTAGAGAAAGGAAATGTTGGGTCTTTTTGTCCTTTTTGTATTTTTGATAATGTGAAGGATGCAGTGACATCTTTTGAAAATGGTAAAGAAGTAGGGGAGATTACAAAAAACTGGACAGCAGTATCTATTCCAAACAAGTTTCCAGCTTTTACCCCTGCTGACGATTTAAATGAAAAATTAGACAATGAACTGTATATGTCAATGGATGCGGTTGGTTATCACGAAGTTATTATTACTCGTGATCATTATAAATCAATGGGACAAATGAGCGTTGGTCAAGTAAGTGAAGTTTTTAAATTATACAGAAAAAGGTATTTAGCATTAAAAAACAAAAAGAATGTTAACTACATCTCTATTTTTCATAATCACGGATCAGAATCAGGAGCATCAATTGTTCATCCTCACTCACAGATAATAACTACTCCTGTTATTGATATGGATCTTAAAAGAAATCTCTTCAACACAAAACATTACTATGAAAGCAAACAAAGTTGTATGTATTGTGATATGAACAAAGGAGAGATGAAAGATGGAAGAAGAATTGTTTATGAAAATGATAGCTTTTTAGCAGTTTGTCCTTTTGCATCTAAGGCGGCTTTTCAGATAGTTGTTTCTCCCAAAAAGCATCTTTCATATTTTGAAGATATAACTGACGCTGACATAGAACTTCTTAGTGATGCTTTTGGAAAGGTTCTTTCAATGCTTTATAATAAGCTAAACAACCCTTTTTACAACTTTTATCTTCATACTGCTCCGTGTGATGGGGAAAGTTATGATTATTATCACTGGCACTGGACGATAGTTCCAAAAACATCAATTTGGGGAGGATTTGAATTAGGAGCAAGAATGGAAGTTTCAACAATAGAACCAGAAAAAGCAGCGGAATATTTGAGGGGAGGCAACTAAAATTTTCAATTTGACAATTTTCAATTTTCAATGAATGACCAAATAACCGAATTAAAAAAGCACCAAATTCAAAATTACAAATTCCAAATAAATCATAAGCACCAAAATCCAAAATTCAAAACAAATTCAAAACAATATCTGTCATTCTGAATGAAGTGAAGCGAAGTGAAGAATCCCATCACCCTTGCAGAAACCATGAGATTCTTCGCTCCACTTCGTTCTGCTCAGAATGACAGTGAGGTGTTATTTTTGCGCTTTTTGTCATTCCCAGCTTGACTGGGAATCCAGAAATCAGTGTGTTTAACAAAGCGAAGTAATCTCGTTTGTAATTTTGAATTTGTAATTTAACTTATGGAAATTAGAAAATTGAAAATTCATTGAAAATTGATAATTGTCAAATTGAAAATTAAACAGCTATGTCTAAAAAAACAATCATTGCTAACTGGAAGATGAATCCTGATAATAGGGAGGAAGCTGAAAAACTTGCTTCTTTGAGCGACAGGGAGGGAGTTGTTATTTGTCCTCCTTTTATTTTTATGGAAACTGTTTTAGGAACAGTTAAAAAAGGAAAAGTTGGTGCTCAAAACTGTTTTTGTGAAGAGAAAGGAGCATTTACTGGTGAAGTTTCTCCACTTGCTTTGAAAAATATGGGTTGCGAGTATGTTATTGCTGGTCACTCTGAAAGAAGAAACATTTTTCAGGAAACATCGGAAAATGTTAATAAGAAAACAAAAAAAGCAATGGAACTAGGACTTAAAACAGTAGTTTGTGTTGGTGAAAAAAAAGAATGTAAGTGTGATGAAAGCGATTATGAAAATGCGGAGTATATAAAAAAACAACTACAAGAATCACTTTTAGATACTTCTCTTGAAAATTTAATTATTGCTTATGAACCGGTATCAGCAATAGGTAGTGGTTGCCCAATTCCAGTATATATTGCGAAAGACAAGATGAACTTTATAAAAAAAGTACTTATTGATATTTATCAGATTGATATAAATATTCCAATTCTTTACGGAGGAAGTGTAAATGAAGAGAATGCGTCTTCATATCTTTATGATGCTGGCTTTGACGGATTACTTGTTGGAGGAGCGTCTTTAGACGGTGAACACTTTCAAAGAATTTGTAGGGGTGTAGAACACGAACCAAACAATCTTTAGAAGCTGATAAATGAGTTGATTTCAAGAAACGACGACGAAAGGTAGCGATAGCTACATTGAGGAGGAGTGACGCAGAAATCAACCATTTATCAACTTCCCACAACCCCTTCTTTAACAAATAAACTTATTTTATTTGCTAAAGAAGGGGTTAAGGGCGGATCAATTTTATCCATATTCTGCGTTGTTCGCGGACAAGGTATTTGTCAATACCTTTTACCGCTCACGCCTTGAATATGAATAAAATTGATTCCGCTAAAGATTATTTGGTTCGTGTCCTGCACCCCAGAAAAAAATAAAGAAGTAAATATTATGAATTCAAAAGAAATAAGACAAAAGTTTTTAGATTTCTACAAAGAAAGAGAGCACATAATTATTCCTTCTGCTTCACTAATTCCTGAGAAAGATTCCAGTTTACTTTTTGTTAACTCAGGAATGTTTCCGCTTGTCCCTTACTTATTAGGAGAAGATCACCCAGAAGGAAAAAGATTGGTTGATTCACAGAAGTGTTTTCGTTCTGATGACATAGAAAAAGTTGGTGATCTTCGTCATACTACCTTTTTTGAAATGCTTGGCAACTGGTCTCTTGGTGACTATTTTAAAGAAGAACAGTTAAACTGGGTTTTTCAGCTTTTTACTGACTACTTGAAATTAGACCCAAAAAGAATATATGTTTCTGTTTACCGAGGAAACAAAGAGATAGGAATAGATAAAGATGATGAATCAGTTGCAATATGGAAAGAGATATTTAAAAAGAGGGGAATTCAAGCAGAAGCAGTTGATTTTACAGAAAAGAATGGAATGCAGGGAGGACGAATCTTTTACTACCCTGATAAAGAAAACTGGTGGTCAAGAGCAGGAGCTCCTGAAAATATGCCAGTAGGAGAGCTAGGAGGACCAGATAG
>JAYEKQ010000008.1:0-4644 GCA_034661095.1 Patescibacteria group bacterium
TTTTCTCCTATCGTAAATTTAAAATTTTCTTCTTCAATCTTTTTTTCTTCTTCGTCTCCGATTAAACCCTTAAAATTAATGACAACAACATCTCCTTTTTTAGCTTCTCGCTCTACTTTTTTTGTTTCTGCTTTTGTCTCTCTTATTTTTTGCAAAGAAGCATTCACTTCTTGGTCTGTAACAGCAACTTCCTTGCCTTCTTTTTTAACAACACTCTCCCCTATTTTTTTATAATCAGGGAGAGTTATTTCAGGCATAATATAAACAAGAGCTTTATAAATAATCTCATTCCCAGGAACGCATTTTATAAGATTAACTTCTGGGCTTGATATTGCAAAAAGATCATTTTCTTGTATTACTTTTGGATAAGTGTCTTGAACTGCTTTTTTAGCAGCTTCTTCGTATAGTTTCTCTTTACCTACGGCATTTTCTATAGCGCTAAAAGAGGCTTTTCCCGGGCGGAAACCTTTTACACTAACCTCTTTCTTCATCTCTTCTCCTGCCTCTTCAACATATTTCTTCATATCTTCAAGAGGTATTGTTACTTCTATTTCTCTTTGAGTTTCTGATTTTTTTTCAATTTTTACATTCATATTTAAATTTATTTATATTTTACTAATTCTAACACAAAAAACAATTATTTCAAACAGTAACTAAAAATTATCTTCAAAAAAAAGAGGGGAAATAATTCCCTCTTTTAAGACACAAAAACAAACTAAACAATGATCAGCTGGTCTAACTTCTTTTTATAAACATTTTTTAATTCTCTTCTTTTTCTTCAACTTCTGCCTCTTCCATATTTTCTTCTTTTTCTATATTATTATTCTTCTTGCTGAAAAAATAGAGAACCAAAAATACTACAAATAAAACTGAAACTAATGTTATTACTAATGACCAGTCCATATTTTTAGTTGTTAATAATATTGATTAAATTACAATAGATATCCCCTGCTCCCATTATAACCAAAACATCATTTTCTTGCAAGTTTTTTTTTAACAACTCCCCTGTTTCTTTTAAACTTCCTGAATAAGAAACTGCATCTACTCCATCGCACAACATCTCTGAGTTAACTTTTTTTATAATTTCTTCTGATTCTCTTCCTTTTACACTATAAATATCAGTAATAAAAAAATCATCAACAACTCCTAATGATGATGAAAAAATATCCCTGAACTGAGAAAAAAGATGATAAGTTCTTTTATACTGATGTGGTTGAAAAACAACAGTAATTTTTTTATCAGGATACTTTTCTTTTACTGCTTTAATTGTAACACCAACTTCAGTCGGATGGTGAGCATAATCATTGACTACTTTCACCTTTTTGCCACTACTTAAAATCACTTCTTCTTCATCAAATCGTCTCCATGTTCCTTTAAAATCATAAAGAGCACTCAATACTACTTCCTTCCCAATACCAAGTTTTTTCGAAACACATAAAGCCGACAAAGCGTTATAAATATTATGCTCTCCGGGAACAGAAAGTTTTATCTTTTCTTTTTTATTATCTTCTATAGAGTACTCTATCAACTCCCCTTTAAAATATTTTTTAATTTTTGATATATTTTCATCATCACCATTTACAATAAGTGTTTCATTTCTCACATTTTCAACTATATATTTTTTAAAGGTATCTAAAATATCATCAATTCCGTTAAAAAAATCAAGATGATCTTCTTCAATATTGTTTATTAGCGCTATTTTAGGATAATACTTTAAAAAACCAGCATTTGATTCATCAGCCTCAATAACTAAATAATTTGATTTTCCTTTTCTGAAATTAGTATTATTAAACTCTTTCATTTTTGTTCCAATAATAACCGTTGGGTCAAGCCCAGCATTAATCATAACTCCAGATATCATAGCTGTAGTGGTACTTTTCCCATGTGTTCCTGCGACCGCAATAGTGTAATATTCCTTTGTTAGTTCTCCTAATGCTTCTGAATAGCTTTGAATCTCTATTTTTCTCCTTTGTGCTTCTTTTATTTCTGGATTTTCAAGAGAAACAGCATGGCTATAAATCAAAAAATCAACATCTTCTGATAAATTTTCTTTGGAATGTCCAATAAAAGTATTAATCCCCTTCTCTTTGAAGTCATCAGGAGGAGAAAAAGCATCTGACCCTGAAACCTTAAGTCCTCTACTATGAAAATAACGAGCAAGTGAAGAAACTCCTATCCCTCCTATTCCAACTAAATAAACACTCTTTTTTGTAATATTTTTCATCTTTATTTTAATTTAAACTCTTCAATTATTTCATAATCAGGCCCTTTTCTTCTGATTTTACTTTCAACAAGAAAAAATGATTCAACTTTAAAACTAATTTCTAAATAATCTTCAATATCAGGAATACTCTCCGGCGACATCTTCTGCCACTCCCACTTTCTCACCCTTCCTAATGTGATATGGGGAGTAATGTCCAAAGAACCGTCAATTTCTTTAAGAAGATTTTTTATTTCTTTGTCGTTAACATTTACCCATATCATTTTTACTTCCTTTTTGTCTTCAGGAAAGTAACACACTTCTTTTATTTCAACTGAAAAAGATTTTTCATCAACTTCTCTTAATTTTTCAATTAATTTTTCTTTATTTTTAATTACACCTAAAAACGAAAGAGTGATATGAAGATTTTCTTCTTCAACCCACTTTACTGAATCACCTTCTAATAAATCTTTTATCTCCTCTTGTTTCTCTTTTAACTTCTTTTTAACTTCCTCTGGAAGAATTATTGCAATAAAAGCTCTATTCATTGTTTTTCATTATAACAACACAAACAAAAAATAACAATTGACATTTGACGCTTTCTTTGGAAGCGTTGTTTTGAATGTTTTTTTGTGTTAATATTTATGAAATGATTAATAAAAAAATTAGTGAACTGTTAAGAGAAATTGCTGACCTTTTAGAAATAAAAGGAGTCAGTTATAAACCGTCAGCTTATCGAAAAGCTGCTTTCTCACTCCAAGAAATGAAAGAAGATATTTCTGATGTATATAAAGAAAAAGGACTTAGAGGAATTACTGCCATCCCAAAAATAGGAAAAAGCATTACTGAAAAAGTTGAAGAATATTTAAAGAAAGGGAAAATAAAATATTTAGAAGAACTAAGAAAAGAAACCGCTGTTCGACAGATAATTACTCACTATTTTAAAACAAAGAGAGTAAATCTTAGCCAGTTAAAAGAAAACGCAAAAAAAAGAACAATAATATACTCAAGATACACAAAACCAGCAAAAGAGCTTCTTTATCTTGCTGGATCAGTAGAAAGAGCAAAGAAAGCGATTGATATAATATCTGAATGGGCCCAATCAAGAAAATTAGACTACGCAATAGAAACTGTTATTAAAAAATGGCCTGAAATAAAAAAACTAAAACCAAAAGAAAAAAAGATTAAACCATACTTTCGCAACGATCCGATGATCTGGTCTAAAGCAAAAGAAAAATGGTTTGTAATAAATAAATCAGGAGATTGGTTAGAATTCGCTGGAAAAGAAGAAGAAATGGAGTGGAGAAAGGAAGAGTAAAAAATTTTCAATGAATAACCAAAATCCAAATTGACACAGGTTGCACCTGTGTCACTTATTAAGTTGTTAATTATTGTTATCTTATGAAAATATTCTTTGCTAGTAGTTCTGTTTTTGGAGAAATTGCTTTAAAAAAAATGATAGAAAGTGAAGTTTCTTTTTCTGCTTTAATTACTGCTCCTGATAAAAAATGTGGAAGAGGTCAACAAATAAAACCACTTTCAATAAAAAAAACTGCAGAAAATTTTAAAATAAAAATAAAAGAGGCGGACAATAGTTCTCAGTTTGATCAAGTTATTGAAAATGAAAAACCCGATATAGTTATTGTTGCCGGTTTTAAAGTGATAATTTCTAAAAAAACACTTGATAAATCACTTTTTGTAAACATTCACCCTTCTCTTCTTCCTGAATACCGAGGGGCAACTCCGATACAAACGGCAATAATAGATGGGAAAGAAGAAGGTGGAGTAACTATTATTAAGATGAATGAAAAAATTGACCAAGGACCAGTAATGACTCAAAAAAGTTTCTTTTTTAGCAATAAAGCAACCTACAAAAGAGCAGAAAAGGAACTCGCTAATTTAGGAGCAGTAATTCTTGCAGAAAAAATAGATGATCTTTTTCAAGGAAAAATTAGTTTTAAAGAACAAGACGAAAAAAAAGCAACTTATACTAATCTTCTAAAAAAAGAGGATGGAAAAATAAACTGGGGGGAATCGGCAGATTTAATAGAAAGAAAAATTAGAGCTCTTAATCCTTGGCCATCAACTTATACTACTTTAGATGGAAAAAATATAAAAATATTAGAAGCAGAAGTTCAACAACAAACCGAAGTTGGACCTTTTGGAAATCTTGGAAAAACATACTTAGGAACAAATCACTTAATTGCAGTTCAAACTGGAGAAAATTTTCTTTTAATTAAAAAACTTCAAAGAGAAGGAGAAAAAGAAAAAACATCCGAAGATTTTATCAGAAGCAATATAAATCTTATTGGACATATTTTTAAATAAGAATAACAAATACTTCAATTATTGAAGCAATAGCAAGAAGTGGAACAATTACCGAAACAAAAACCTTAAAAGAGTCTTTCAAAGATTCTTTTATTTGTTTTTTGGTAACTTTTTTC
>JAYEKQ010000009.1:0-22181 GCA_034661095.1 Patescibacteria group bacterium
AAAGTTAAAAACGAAAATAACACTAAATAAAGATGAATTTTTAAATAAAATAAAAGCATCAAGTATTTTTACAAGTAAAATAAACGAAGTTGCATTAGGTATAGATGTTAAAAAACAAGAAGTTGTTATTAAAAGTAATAATAATGAGTTAGGTAATTATGAAACAAAAATATCCGGAAAAACAGAAGGAGAAAATATTAATGTTTCTTTTAATTACAAATTCATTTTAGATGGTCTTTTTAATATAAAAGACTCAGAAGTTGTTTTTGAAATAAATAATGAAAGTAGTCCAGGGATTTTAAGCCCAGTAAATAAAGAAGATTTTCTTTATATTATAATGCCTATAAAAAATTAACTACAAAGTTTAACTTTTTAATAAAAGTTCAAAAACTTCTCTCCAAATTGGAGTAGCAACAGTAACCCCAGGAGCATTTACCATATAAGAATTATTATTATTACCAACCCACACTCCAACAATAAAGTTATTATTATATCCTATACACCAAGCATCTCTAAAGTTTTGGGTACTTCCTGTTTTTACAGCAATATTATGTCCTTCAATATAAAGAAGTGAGTTTTGTCCAAAAACAGGGCTTCGCGCATTATTATCTGAAAGAATATCAGTTATTTCTTTAGCTATAGATGATTTTAAAACTCTTTTCTGAGAAGTATTATTATTATCTTCTATAATATTACCTTCTTTATCGGTTATTTTTAAAACAGAAGAAAAATTATTTTTATAACCATTATTTGCAAATATTCCATAAGCAGAAGTTATTTCTATTAATTTAACATCTCCTCCTCCTAAAACCAAAGGAAGACCATAAAATTCATAAGATTCAGAAAGATTAATTCCAAAATCACGGACTCTTTCTATAGTATTTTCTAATCCTGCAAAGTCTTTTAATACTTTCACAGCAGGAACATTTAAAGATTGAGATAATGACTCTCTTAGAGTAACTTCTCCTCTAAATAATCCATCGTAATTTCTAGGAATATACGGATTTAATGGAGTTCCAAAATTTGTTTCTTTATCTATTACAATAGTTTCTCCACTATAACCATTTTCAAAAGCAATAGCATAAACAAAAGGCTTAAAAGAAGATCCAGGTTGCCTGTCTCTATTAATAATATTTGTAAAAGGATCAAATTTACAGTCTAATCCAGGAGTACACCCTTCTGGTAAAGGATCTCCAAAATAATCAGCAGAACCAACCATTGCAATAATCTCTCCATTATTAGGATCTATAACAACAACAGCGGCATTATAAGCGTTATATTTATAATTTTTTTGAACTTTTTCTTTAACTATCTCTTCTACTTTTTTCTGAATATCATAATCTATTGTGGTGTATATTTTTAATCCTTTTTCTTTTATAAAATCTTCTCCATATTTTTCTTCTAATGATTTTTTAACATCAAGAACAAAGTGAGGAGCTTTTATATATTCAGGAGATCTATAAAAAACAATATCTTCTTTTTTTACTTCTTCTGTTTTGTTTTTTGTAATAAAACCCTCTTCATTCATAGAATCAAGAAGACGATCTTTTCTTAATAAAAGAGTATCAATATTTTCTCCAAAAGGAGAAAAATAACTAGGAGCAGGAAGAAGAGAAACAAGAACAGCTGATTCTGCTAAAGAAAGCTCTTTTGCTGATTTATTAAAATACATATTTGCCGCTGATTCTATTCCATAAATATTAGAACCAAAAGGAACTTGATTAAGGTAAAATT
The DNA here is from genome assembly GCA_034661095.1 of Patescibacteria group bacterium. Classification (GTDB taxonomy): domain Bacteria; phylum Patescibacteriota; class Minisyncoccia; order Minisyncoccales; family PWPS01; genus PWHW01. The sequence goes on from JAYEKQ010000009.1 coordinate 1,735, forward strand.
TTAGTATTTCATTTTTTGAATATCTTCTTTCTAATTCTATTGTTAAAACAATTTCTCTTATCTTTCTCATTACTTTTTTTTCTGTAGTTAAAAATGCAGAACGAACAAATTGTTGTGATATTGTTGATCCTCCAGCAACTGTTTCTCCTGATTGAAAATTAAGGATAAAAGAACGAACAATTCCCTTGAAATCGATTCCAAAATGACTATAAAAACTACGATCTTCAGCCGTTAAAAGAGCGTTAATAAAATGTTGAGGAACATCTTCTATTGATATTATTTCTCTTACTTCTTCTCCATAAACTGTATATAGTTTAGTTTCTCCCGTTCGGTCATATATTTCAGTTTGTCTGATAATAGGATATTCTGTGTATCTTTCTGGGCGAGGAAGGTCTTTTGCAAAGTAAATAAAAACAGAAATAAAAAAAAGAACTCCTATTAAGAATAGTATTATAAAGATATAAATGATATTAATAAGTATTTTCATAGTGTAAGGGTACAGGATCCATACCCTTTATTAGTCCACAAATAGCAATTCCAAGAGCATCAGCAGCATCATCTGGACGAGGTATTTCTTTTAAATTAAGTAATCGTTTTACCATTTCTTGGATTTGTTTCTTGTCAGCTCTTCCGTAATTAGCAATATTCATTTTGACTTCAAGTGGAGTGAACTCATAGATAGGGAGTTTTTTCTTTTCAGCAGTTAAAAGAGCAACTCCTCTTGCTTGACTAACAGAGATAACAGTTTTTGCATTTTTAAAAAAATAAATACTTTCTATTGCAAAAATATCAGGAGAGCTTTTTTTTATTATTTTTTTTAATTTTTTATTTAAAACATTAAGACGAACTGAGTCAGAAAGATTTTTATCAGTATCAATAGTTCCGTAATTAAGACATTTAAAAAAATTATTTTCAATTGAAACAACTCCATACCCAGTAGTAGCCGTTCCAGGATCAATTCCTAGTGCAATCATATATTTGAATTTTGAATTACGAATTATGAATTTTGAATCAATTTCAAATTAAAGAATTTTATAATAATAATAATAATTTTTAATGAATGATCAAATTCCCAAATGTCTCAAAAAATCATCTGTCATTCTGAGTGGAGTGAAGAATCCCATATTATTGCCACTACGATGGGATTCTTCGGCTATCGCCTCAGAATGACAATAAGGTATTATTTCCAATCTCTCATCTGTTATTTTCACTATTCTTATTATTTCCGTCCCCGATTGTAGCCGAGAATAAACTCCATCGGGAATCCAGTTTTGAAAATTAGAAAATTTATTGAAAATTGTCAAATTGAAAATTCTATAATATAATTCTTCGCTTCACTTAAAATAACAATCAAAAGTTAATTTACTCTGCGTTACTATAAACATCCTCTATATCTTCGTTTTCTTCTAATTCTTCTATTATTTTTTTATAATCTTCTTTTTTTGTTTCTATAACAGAAGTTGGCTTCCATCCAATTTTTATATAATTAGCTTCTAGCTTTTTATTAGAAATAAATGATTTTATTTTATCAGTGTCATTAGGAGAAGTATAAATAATTAAAACTGAATCATCTTCTTTAATCTCCTCTGCTCCAAAATCCAACGCTTCTAAGAAAAGAGTTTCAGTGTCAGGAATTTGCTCTTTTTCTATCTCAACAACTCCTTTTTGTTCAAATAACCACTTAACCGAACCTAAGTTAGCTATTTTCCCATTATATCTTTTTAACACTTCTTTAATTTCACCAATTGTTCGGTTTTTATTATTACTATTTCCTTCAATTATAATAGCAACATTTTCTGGGCCATAGGCCTCAACAGAAAAAAATTCTAAATTTCCTCCGTCTCCCTCTCCGGAACCACGACTAATAGCTCTTTCTATTTTTTCTTTCGGCATATCTGCTTTTCGTGCTTTCTCTATTATAGTGCGAAGAGTTGTGTTTGAGTCGGGATCTTTTCCGTTTTCTCTAACAGAAGCAATTATCATTTTTGATATCTTGGAAAAAACAGATGCTCTTTTTTTATCTTCTGAATCTTTTCTTCTTTTTATATTTTTAAAGTGACTGTGTCCAGACATCTTAATATTTATTTAGTTATTATTATCTTTATATACAAAACCAATATTGCTAAGAACAGAGAAAGAAAAAATCCAAAAATAAAGGGGTGTGTTTTTTGTTTTTCTTGTTTCTCTATTTTTACTTCTTTTATATCACTTAAAGATAACGGAGGAGGGTATAGATAAAAATCGCCAACATTATCTTTTCTTTTTATTACTTGTTTTTTTTGTGGGTTTTCAAGAGAGCCTTTTGCGCAGTATGAGTTTTTACTACTTCCCCAACAAACAGAATCAATTAAAATATCATTATTATTAAAAAGAGCAATACCATTATCAGAAGATATTGTTTGTTTTGAAGAAGTGTCTGCTTCTACTATTTCAGGGAAAGATTGATTTTGTGAACTTGCCCAGATAAAAAAACTACCTTCTTCAATATAACTTTTCGCAGGAAAAACTCTTAAAGAGTAATCTTTACCAGTTGAAGTTTTTTTACGAAGGCGATAACTACTAATATCAATAATTTCGCTTAGTGGATTGTAAATTTTAATATAACACTCACTAGGACTATCTCCCTCTATCTGAACCTCACTAATAACTAAACCGTAAGTTGATAAAGGAATTAATAGAACAAAGAGCGATAAGTATTTTAGCATAGACTAGTAATTTTCAATTTTCAATTTGGCAATGACACTTCACCGTCATTCTGAGCGGAACGAAGTGGAGCGAAGAATCTCATGGTTTTTGCAAGAACAATGGGATTCTTCAGTTGCTTCGCTCCTTCAGAATGACAGGAGAGATTCCCCGAGGTCTCACCTCGGGGAACTCGCCTCGGGAAAAATTTTGCGTTATTTCATGTTTCAATTCCAAGTTGTTTCACATGCTTTCTTTGAAAATATTGTTTTGGTGCTTATACAATAGGATTCTTCATTTCGTTCAGAATGACAGATAATTTTTTTGATCATTTGAAAATTTCACTAAACTCCCAAATACTTCCTTCCTTTCTCCGTAACCACCCTTCCTTGTTTTGTTCTTTTTATGAATCCGATTTGCATTAAATATGGTTCGTGTATTTCAGCTATTGTTTCTTCTTCTTCGCCGGAAGCCATTGCAATTGAAGTTATTCCAGCAGGACCACCGTTAAAGGATTTTATTAAAACTTCAAGAACTTTTTTATCTCCTGAATCAAGACCAATCTCATCAATATCTAAAAAAGAAAGAGCTTGTTTTGCGTCTTTTTCGGTTATAACATCTTTGTTTTTTGATTGGGAAAAATCACGAACTCTTTTTAAAAGACGATTTGCAACACGAGGGTTAAATCTTGAACAAGAAGCAATCCTTTTTAAAGCATTTTTCTCAACTTTTATATTTAAAAGATCGGCAGACTTTGCTATTATTTCTTCTACTTCTTCTGTTTTATAATTATCAATACGGAAAGTGGCACCAAATCTACTTCTAAAAGGAGAAGATAAAAGGGATAGTTTTGTAGTTGCCCCAACAAGTGTAAATGGTGGAATTTTAATATCCATTGTTCTTGCCATTGGGCCTTTTCCGATAATGATATTTAATTTGAAATCTTCCATTACCGGATATATAACTTCTTCACAAACACTATTCATTCTATGAATTTCATCAATAAAAAGAACATCTCCTTTTTTCAAGTTAGTAAGAATTGCAGCCAGATCACCACTTCTTTTTATTGAAGGGCCAGCAACAGTTCTCATACTGCTTCTCATTTCTTTTGATATTAAAAAAGAAAGAGTTGTTTTCCCTAACCCTGAACCTCCATAAAACAGAATATGCTCAATACAGGGCTCTTTTCTTTTTTTTGCAGCATCTACTATTATGTTGATATTCTTTTTGATATTTGACTGTCCGATATAATCTTTAAAGCTTTGAGGCCTTAAAGTGAAATCAAGCCCTTCATCTTCTTGTGTTAAAATAGGAGAAACAGTCCTTTTTTTTGCATCCATAAATACATTCCCCATGTCCAACCCGGGGATGGACATAGCTATGTTATTCGGTTAACTTCGTCTATTGTTGTTTTTTGTTCAATTACCTTAATCAAGGCATCTTGTCTTACGGTTATCATCCCTTTTTCAATTGCTTTTTCTCTTAACTCAGCGGTTGATTGATAATGGAAAAGAAAATCTTCTATTTCACTATCTACAACGAATGCTTCAAAAACACTTAATCTCCCCTTGTATCCGGTAAAATTACACCCTCGACAACCAGTTGCAGTAGGAATTTTTAATTCAGAAGGAAGAGAGAAAATGTTTTTATCGATATTGCCCAACTCTTCTTTTATTTTTTTTGTAGTTTCTTCGTCTGGTTTTTCAATTTTTGCACATATTGGGCAGATTTTTCTTACTAATCTTTGCGCGATTATCATGTTTATCGCAGGAGCGATGTTAGATATCTGCTCTCCAAGAGAAACTAATCGCGATATTGTTCCGGGGGCATCATTGGTGTGTAGTGTTGAGAAAACAAGATGTCCAGTTAAAGCGGCCTGTGTTGCAATTTGTGTTGTTTTTATATCTCTAATTTCTCCAACAAGAATAACATCAGGATCTTGTCGCATAATTGCTTTTAATCCACTTGCGAAATCATAGCCCTTATCTGGGTTTGTTTCAGTTTGTGATATTCCATTAAGATGATATTCTATCGGTTCTTCTATTGTTATTATTTTTGAATCAGGACTATTTATTGTTTTCAAAAAAGCGTAAAGAGTGGTTGTTTTACCACTACCAGTTGGTCCAGTAACAAGAATCATTCCGTTTGGTTTTCTTATTTGTTCTTTAAAAAGAGAAAGCAGATCTTTTCTAAGACCAAGCTCTTCAAGAGTTATTAACCTCCTTGGATCAAGCAATCTTAAAACAACTGTTTCTCCATATTCAGAAGGAAGGGCAGACATTCTTACATCAATCTCTAAAGAACTTTCCTCAAAAGGAAATATTATTGTAAATCTTCCGTCTTGAGGGCGATCCTTAATATTTAATTTTACACTTGAAAGTAGTTTTATTCTGGAAATTATTCTATCGGCAATCTTTCTTTCTAAAAATATAACATCTCTTAAGACACCATCTACTCTTACTCTTAATTTTAATCCTTCTTCTTCTGCTTCTAAATGAATATCAGATGAATCAATAAATAGGGATCCGATAAAAAGAAGCTCCAATAAAACAGAAGTATCCTTATTGATGCAATCTTTTAGTTTTCTTTCAAAATCAGAAACATTATTTATTTTATTAGAAGAAAGGTCTTTAATTAATTTTAAAGGGATATTGACTTCTCCTCTTACAGTTGATCTTTGCATAATAATTTATTTATACACTAAACAACCCACTTAGTCAATGAAATTAATTTTAAAAAGTTATCTTCTTCTTGTCATTCTGAGCGAAACGAAGAATCTCATTGTCCTTGTTTGATTTAGAGATTCTTTGACTATCGCTCAAGGGACTTTCCCGAGGTCTCACCTCGGGGAATTAATTAAGTTTTGCGTTGTTTCGCGCACTTCCTTTGGAAGCGTTTTTTGATTTGAAATAGCTGTTTGGATTTTGTATAATAAGACAATGATTAAAAAAGAAATAACAACAAACTCTCCTGAAGAAACAAAAAAGATAGGTTTTTTGATGGGGAAAAAAGCATTAGAAAAAGAAAAATTTTTTTTGTCTTTAAGTGGTGATTTAGGGGGAGGAAAAACAACATTTACGCAAGGATTTGCAAAAGGGGTTGGCGTTGAAGAAGACATAACAAGTCCTACTTTTCTTGTTTTTAAAAAATATAAAACAAAAAACAACAGGCATTTTTATCACCTTGATGCTTATCGGATAGAAGATAAAGATTTGTCAATATTAGGGTTTCAGGAGATTATAGAAAATGAAAAGAATATAGTGGTAGTTGAGTGGGGAGAAAACATAAAAAAATCACTTCCCGAGGAAACAGTAAAAATACATTTTGAGTTCAAAGATAAAAAAGCAAGAAAGTTGATAATACAAGGCGATAGTGATATAATAAAAAATTGACATTTGACTATATACTGTCATTCCCAACTTGATTGGGAATCCAGTTTTTAAAATTCAAAATTCCACCCGAGCGAAGCAAGGTGTATTGGGCCCTTAGCTCAGTTGGCTAGAGCGCTACCGTGGCACGGTAGAGGCCACCGGTTCAAGTCCGGTAGGGTCCACTAATGGAGAGGTCGGATAACTGGCTATTCCGCCGATTTCGAAAATCGGTGTCCGCAAGGACTTGCGGGTTCAAGTCCCGCTCTCTCCGCAGTTGGGTAATTTAAGTAAATATGTTTAACTTTAAAAAAAAACAAGAAGAAGCCCCTCAAGACATTGGAGAAGTTTTAGAAAAATTAAAACAGATAGAAGAGGAAAACAGGAAGATAAAAGAAGAGTTGATTGAAATGAAAAAGAGAGAAAAACTTTATTTAAAAAAACCAGGGGTAGTAAGATTTAATCCGTTTCCAGGAGAAGGAGGAAATCAAAGTTTTTCTATTGCTCTTGTAGATCAAGAAAAAAACGGAGTAGTTGTTACAAATTTTTATACAAAAGATGGTAATAGAATTTACGGAAAACCAGTAAAAGAAGGTTCTTCTGAATATTCCTTATCAAAAGAAGAGAAAGAAGCAATAGGCCAATAAATTATGACAGTAAAAAATAAAAAAAGTAAAAATAGTCCAAAGACACGACCGCCAATAGTTGTGGTTCTTGGTCATGTTGATCACGGGAAAAGCTCTCTTCTTGAAGCAGTAAAGGATCTTAAAATAACTGAAAAAGAAGCAGGAGGTATAACTCAGAGAATAGGAGCATATATGATATCTCACAAAGGTAAAGAGATCACTTTTATTGATACTCCAGGACACGAGGCTTTTTCTAAAATGCGCTCAAGAGGAGCAGACATTGCTGATGTTGGAATTTTAGTAGTTGCTGCTGATGAGGGAGTTAAAAAACAAACAAAAGAAGCAATTCAGTGTCTAAAAGATAGTAAAATTCCGTTTGTCGTTGCAATAAATAAGATTGACAAGAAACAAGCAGATATAGAAAAAACAAAACAAGATCTTGCAAAAGAGCAGATATTTTTAGAATCGTATGGAGGAGAAGTTCCCTCAGCAAATATTTCTTGCAAAAATAAAGAAGGAATAGATGAGTTGTTAGAATTAGTTGGTCTTGTTGCAGAAATGGAAGGGCTTGAAATGGAAGAAGTTGATGGAGCAGAAGGAGTTGTTATTGAATCAATTAGAGATCCTAAAAAAGGGACAGTTATTAATCTTCTTATTAAAAAAGGCACACTAAGAAAAGGAGATTTTATTGGAACGGAGCACAGTTATGGAAAAATAAGAACAATTCAAGATTTTCTTGGAAAAGAGAAAGAAGAAGCAGGAGAATCTACTCCGGTTCAAATAACGGGAATTAAAGACTGTTTAAGTGCGGGAGAAGACTTTTTTGTTTTTGAAAAAATTGAAGATGCAAAAAGATTTGTTTCTAAAAGAGAAATAAAAGAAAAAAATATACTATCAAAAGAACAAAAAACGGTAAATATTATTTTAAAAGTTGATGGAGTTAGTTCTCTTGAGGCAGTAGAAAGTTCATTAAGTAAAATACCTCAAGAAGAAGTTGCAGTTAAGATAATAAAAGCTGATATTGGTAATATAACTGAGTCAGATATAGAGTGGGCAAAAACAGAAGATACAAAAATAATTGCTTTTAATGTTAGTACGGAAAAGTCAGCAGAAAAAATGGCAATTCAAGAGGGTGTAAAAATTGAGTATTTTGATATAATTTACGAACTGATTGATTTTGTTAAGAAGACAATTGAAGGAATGTTAGAGCCAGAGCTTATAAGAGAAGAGATTGGGAAAATAAAAATATTAGTTGTATTTAGGACACAGAAAAATAGACAGATTTTAGGAGGAAAAATAATTAGAGGAGAAGCAGTTAAAGGGGCACTTGTTGAAATACAAAGAGATAAAGAGAAAATAGGAGAAGGAAAGATAGTTAACTTGAAAAAAGAAGAGAAAGATATGGAAAAGATCTCAGAGAATGAAGAAATAGGAATGCTTTTAGAAAGTAAAACAAAAGCAGAAGAAGAAGATGTAATTGTTCTTTATAAAGAAAAAACAGTAAACAAAACTCTTTAAGGATATGTGGATTCCTTAAGGCCTGGTAGCCAAGTGGTAAGGCAAGGGTCTGCAAAACCCTCACGCGCGGGTTCAAATCCCGCCCAGGCCTCAGTTTGACATTTGACATTTGACCTTTAATCTTTGACCGGATTTTGCTTTTTTGTCATTCCCGCAAAAGCGGGAATCCAGTCAAATGTTAATTGTCAAATGTCAAAGATTATTTCCGCCCGGGTGGTGAAATTGGTATACACGCATGACTTAAAATCATGTGCCGCAAGGTGTGCGGGTTCAAGTCCCGCCCCGGGCACCAACAAAAAATGCCATAGGTGACACCTATGGCATTTTTTTATTTTATTTTTTTCTTTATTCTATTACTTCTATTTCTGTTAAAACTCTTCCAAAGTTTACTGCTTCATTTCTGGTTTGGAACCAGATGTCAACATATCCATTGTAAGAATCATTTTTAGGAAAAGTGTATCTTGAATTCATTCTATCTTTTATAACAAATTCTTTTTCTCCAAAATATTTTGGTATTCTTATCTTTGTTCCAAATTCAAGAAAATTTGCTGCTACTATTCCGTCTTTTACCCACTCTCCAGAAGCTGTTATGAATGGTTGGCAGTTTGTCTGATCAGGGGTACTTGAGTATCCTGTAATTTCAACCAACAACACTTCTTTTATAATAACTTCATTATTTTCTTCTGTTATTTCTTGAGAACCCATTACTTGAGATTTATGATAAGTAGGGCTTGATCTAACAGTTAAAGCAGTTATTTGGAGATAGTTGTCTTCTGAAAAGTAATCATTACTTGTTTCTTCATAAGAAGACAATATAGCCATCTCTTTCTCTACAAACTCTTCATTTTTATTACTATCGTTGTTTTCTATTGCAAAAATAAAAAATAGAGAAAGTGGTAGTAAGAGGATGATCTGTATACTGCTACTATCATCGGTAGATACCTTTTGAGTAGACATATATAATATATTAATTAATAAAACAAAAAGCTCTCCTTTCAAGAGAGTGTATACATCTTATCATATAAAAAAACATAAGTCAATATTTTCAAAATTATTTATTACAAAAAAATAATTATTGGAGCGGGTGAGCGGAATTGAACCGCCATCTTGTCCTTGGCAAGGACATGTAATAGCCATTATACCACACCCGCAATTTGTGCCGCGGGTCAGAATTGAACTGACGACCTCTTCTTTTTCAGAGAAGCGCTCTACCACTGAGCTACCGCGGCAATATAATACCTTAATTGTCACATTTTAATGATCAAGTGTCAATTTGTGGGCGGTATAGGACTCGAACCTATGACCTCATCGATGTAAGCGATGCGCTCTAGCCAACTGAGCTAACCGCCCATGCACCCTTCGGGTGAAATTTTGAATCTCAAAACAATCATCTGTCATTCCCAGCTTGACTGGGAATCCAGTTTTGAACATTTAAATTTAGTATTTATAATTTTTTAGTATGGGATTCTTCGCTTTGCTCAGAATGACAACTGTTTTCAAAATTGACTTGTGCCCAGGGCGAGATTTGAACTCGCACGCCACATTGTAGCACAGCCCCTCAAGCTGCTGTGTATACCATTCCACCACCTGGGCTTAATGAACCAAGCAGTACTTGTTCATTTTTTATTTTATTTTCTTCTGTACTACTTTTTTGGACTTTTCTCTTATGTAGTATATTTTTGATTTCCTTGTTTTTCCTTTTTTAACAACCTCAATCTTTTCAATTGTAGGAGAGTGAAGCGGAAAAATTTTTTCTACACCAACCTTATCAATAACTTTTCTTAAAGTGATTGTTCCAGTTGTATCTTTTCCGTGATTTTGGGCAATAACAAGACCTTCAAATAGCTGAGTTTTGTCTCCTATTTTTTGAGTAACCCTAACTGTATTTCCAGTTTGTATATCAGGAATATTTTCTCTCTTTTGCTCTTTTTTAAATTCTTCTAATTTTGATGACATAATTATATTTTTTTTAATACATCTCTTAAGTCTTCAGGAATATTTGCTTTTACCTTCAAATCTTTTCCAGAAGGGGTTTTTATTTCAATTGAAAATGCGTGAAGAAGTTGTCTTTTAACATTTTTTGGACTTTTTAAATCTTTAAAACAGTAAAGCTTATCTCCAACGATTGGATGTCCTAATGAAGCAAGGTGACATCTTATTTGGTGTCTTCTTCCTGTTTTTGGGGAAGCAATTAGAAGTGTGAATTTTTCAAATCTTTTAATTACCTTGAAAAAAGTGACGGCTTTTTTTCCTTTATCAGGAAGTGATCTTTGTTTTCTTCTATCTTTTGGTGAACGAGAAAGAAAACTTTCTATCTTTCCTTTATTTTCTTTTAATTCTCTAAAAACAAGAGCAATATATTTTTTCTTTACCCTTCTTTCAGAAAATTGTTTTTGTAAGAAAGATAGTGCTTCATTATTTTTTGCAAAAAGAACAATTCCGGTTGTGTCTTTATCTAAACGGTGAACAGCTCCTTTTCTTTCTTCTCCAACACTGTTTAACTCAGAAAATTTATTAGAAAGAATTTTTGCTACGCTTAACTCTTCTTTGTTTTCTGAAAAAACAACCATTCCAGAGGGTTTATTCACAGCAATAATATCCTTGTCTTCGTAAATTATATTCATTTTAAAACACTTGTGGGCGCGTCAGGACTTGAACCTGAGACCTCTACCATGTCACGGTAGCGCTCTAGCCAACTGAGCTACGCGCCCATTATATCCTTCGGGTGAAACAAAATTAAATGAAATGTGGGCGCACCTGGACTTGAACCAGGGACCTCTACTTTATAAGAGTAGCGCTCTTACCAAGCTGAGCTATGCGCCCGTAATGACCTTTAACATTGTTGTTGATTATATCATAAAATTTAAATAATTCCACCTTGCGAGAGCGAGAATAACAGCAAAAAGTCAAATATTAAATAGTTTTTATTATTTTTTCGTATTCTTTTCTTTCTAAGGTTTCTTTTTCTACTAAAGTTTTGGCAACTTTTTCTAGTATTTCTTTTTTCTTTTTAATTATCTCTTCTGCTTTTTCTAATCCTTGTTTCACAAAAACAGAAACTTCTTTATCTATTTTTGCTGCAGTTTCTTCAGAGTAATCTCTTTCTTCAGACATTGTTTTTCCTAAAAAGACATGATCTCTTTCTCCTCCAAAATGAACCGGGCCAAGCGGAGACATTCCAAATTCTTTTACCATCTTTTTTGCATATCTTGAAGCTCTATCAAGATCATTTGAAGATCCTGTAGAAACCTCCCCAAAAAATATTTTTTCAGCAATATATCCTCCAAGAAGAACTGCTATCTCAGAAATGAACCCTGATTTTCTTTTTATTCTGCTTTCTTCAAGAGGAATTTTAATTGTATATCCTCCAGCTTGTCCGCGAGAGACAATTGATATTTTTTGAACTGGCTCTGCTTCTGGAAGGAAAGAAGAAACAATTGCGTGGCCTGCTTCGTGATAAGCGCTAAGCTCTTTTTCTCTTTTGCTTACTAAGTAACCTTTTTTCTCAGGACCAAGTAGAACTTTTTCAATTGCTTCTAATAGCTCTCCTTGTCCAATCTTTTTCTTTCTTTTTCTTGCGGTAAGAAGAGCTGCTTCATTGGCCAAGTTAGCAATTTCAGCTCCTGAAAATCCAGGAGTTCTTTCGGCAACTTCTTTTAAATTAACAGAAGAAATTAATGGTTTGTTTTTCGTGTGAACTTTCAGTATTTCTTGTCGAGCTTTTTTATCAGGAAGATCAAGAATTATTTTACGATCAAATCTTCCCGGTCTTAATAGTGCTGAATCAAGAACATCGGGGCGGTTGGTACTTGCAAGAACAACTATTTTTGCATCTTGAGCAAATCCATCCATTTCAGAAAGAATCTGATTAAGGGTTTGTTCTCTCTCGTCATGTCCTCCTCCAACACCAGCTCCTCTTGATCTTCCAATCGCATCAAGTTCATCTATGTATATAATACAAGGTTGTTTCTTTTTAGCATTAGCGAAAAGATCTCTAACCCTACTTGAACCAACACCAACAAAAAGCTCTATAAATTCTGAACCAGATATCTCAAAAAAAGGAACTTTTGCTTCACCGGCAACTGCCCTTGCCATAAGAGTTTTACCAACCCCGGGAGATCCAGTAAGTAGAACTCCTTTTGGTATTTTTGCTCCAAGTTTTAAGAATCGAGAAGGATTTTTTAGAAAATCAACAACTTCTCCTAGTTCTTCTTTTACCTCTTCTAATCCAGCAACATCTTGAAAACTAACTTTAGGAGAAGGAGATCCTTTTTCGCCGAAAACTCTTGCTTTTGCCTTTGAAAAATCGAGCGCTTGCATCGCTCCTCCTTTTGTTTGTTTGAATATGAAGTAGAAGATGAAGATAAGAAAAAGAACAGGAATAATTAAAAAAACTAAATTTAAAACTGAAGACCAATCCTTTTTTTCTTTAAAATCAACATCAATTTTTCTTATCTTGGCTTCTTCAGTTCCCCAATTTACAAGTGATTCGTAAACAGAGATATCAGGTTCTGTTTTAGCGGTGATAAAATCTTCTTCACTAATGTATGCTTCAATATTACCGCCAATGACAACCATTTTTAAAACTTCTTCTTTGTTTATTTTTTCAGAAAGTCCTGCTAAAGAGATTTCTTCTGTTTCCTTAAGAGAGTCAGAAGCAATTAAACTAAAAAGAGTTATAATAACAATTAAAACGATAATAAAAGAAACGAAATTTTTTCCAAAAATTTTTAAATTATTTTTTTTCATACAATAATATATTAGCACAAAAAACTACTTAAATCAAAAAAGATAACTGGTAAAACATTGACTAATTTGCAGTTTTTTAATATAATCTGTGGAGTTAATCTTTTAAAGTAAGCTCCTCGTAGCTTAACTGGATAGAGCACTCCCCTCCTAAGGGAGAAGTTCAGGTTCAAGTCCTGACGGGGAGACAACATAAATAATTTTCAATTTGGCAATTTTCAATTTTCAATAAATTTTCAATTTCTTAATTTTATAAACATTATAATAAAAAATAAGATTATTTTTGGAAATTAAATCATTAGAAAATTTGGTCATTCATTGGAAATTGTCAAATTGAAAATTGAAAATTTATCCAAATATGGTGGGCGTAGCTCAACTGGCAGAGCACTGCGTTGTGGTCGCAGTGGTTGCGGGTTCAAGTCCCGTCGCTCACCCCACTCCTCGTAGCTCAACTGGATAGAGCGATTGCCTTCTAAGCAGTAGGTTGGAGGTTCGAGTCCTCCCGAGGAGACAACATAAATAATTTTCAATTTGGCAATTTTCAATTTTCAATAAATTTTCAATTTCTTAATTTTATAAACATTATAATAAAAAATAAGATTATTTTTGGAAATTAAATCATTAGAAAATTTGGTCATTCATTGGAAATTGTCAAATTGAAAATTGAAAATTTTTATAGGGTTTTAAAACAAAAAACACACAATAGATTGTGTGTTTTTTTATTTCGTTTTAATTTATCTTACTTTTTTACTACCCTTAAACTAAGTCTTCTCTCGGCTGCATTTATTGATAAGATTTTAAAGTCATAAGTTTTTCCTACTTTTAACGCTTCTTCTGCTTTTTCTCTTGTTTTGAACTCAGAGATGTGGCAGAGTCCTTGAATGCCTCCTTCTATCTTTATAAAAACTCCGAAAGCAACAAATTTAAAAACAGTTCCCTTTATTACATCGCCTTCTTTGTGTTTCTTTTCTATCTCTTTCCAAGGATCTTTTTTAAATGCTTTTAAAGAGAGGAATATTTTTCCGTCTTCAATTTTTATTATTTTTGCTTTAACTGATTCTCCTTCTTTTAAAATATCGCCAGGGTTTTGAACTAAACTCCAATCTATCTCAGAAATATGAATTAGTCCTTCAATTCCATCTTCAAGACGAACAAAAGCACCAAAATCAACAATTCCTGTTATCTTTCCATCAACAACATCACCTTCTTTGTATGATTTAAAAGAACTTTCTTTAACTTCACTGTTGCTATTTGCTTTTTCAGAAAGAATAATTTTTTCTTTTTGTTTTGATATATCAAGAATCTGGACATCCATATTACTGCCTACAAACTTTTGTAGTTCTTTCAGTATTTTTCCTGAATCACCTCTTTCTACACGAGGGTAGTTGTCAGGAGATAACTGTGAAGAAGGAATAAAAGAAGGAATTCCTGATATTTTTGCAAGAAGACCACCTTTGTTTGCTCCCTCTATTTTTACAGTGATTGTTTCTTCATTTTCTTTTTGTTTTTCAAGAATATCCCAAGCCATTTCTTTTTTAGCTTGAATTCTTGAGCACTCTACATATCCCTCGTCAGAATCAAGAGAGATAATCTTTACGATGACAACATCGCCCTCTTTCATTTCTTTCAACTCATGTTTTGCGGAAAGGAACTCGCGTCCGTATATAATTCCTGTTCCGAATATTCCTAAATCAAGAAAAGCGGCAGATCGTCCTTTTCCGACAACCTTACCTTCAACTATTTCTCCTTCTTTAGGAATGTTAAGTAAGTTTTTTTCCTTTAATAATTCTTTAGTCATAAAGTATATTTTACACAATTTCTTGATTTTTGCAAGAGTAGTGATAAAATATAATAGAATAAAATTAAAAAATTAAAATTATGAACATTACTTGGTATGGACAATCTTGTTTCCTGATAACCATTCAGAAAAAAAAGAACAAAGAGAAGGTATCTATTTTAATAGATCCTTTTGACGAAAAGACAGGCTTAAAACTTCCTGAGACAGAAGTAAACTTAGTGCTTATTACGCACAATCACTCTGATCACAACAACACAAAAACAATAGAAGGAAGTCCCTTTATTATAGACAATCCTGGAGAATATGAGCTACATAATGTTTTTATTCAAGGAATTCAGTCATATCATGATCAAGAAAAGGGAACAAAAAGAGGAATTAACACTATCTATACATTAGAGATAGATGGAGTAAGATTATGTCATCTTGGTAATTTTGGAGAAAAAGAATTAAGCACTGAACAAATGAAAGAAATTGGAGAAGTTGATGTTCTTATGATCCCGGTTGGAGGTGTTTACACAATAGACGCAAAAGAAGCGACAAGAGTAGTCTCTCAGATCGAACCAAGAGTTGTTATTCCGATGCATTACAAAATTGAAGGACTTGATCTTGATATAGATGATCTGTCTCCTTTCTTGAAGGCGATAGGAGAAAAAGAAGTTAAAAAAGAGGAAGGACTAGAAATAGAAAAAAACAAACTTCCTTCCACAGATATGAAAATAATTCCTCTAAGGGTACCCTTAAATAAAAAACAATGAAAAATAAAAACAATATAAATAAAGAACAAAATTCTGGTGGGGAGGAAAAGAAAGAGTTGGGAGCAGAAATCGGATATGTGAAACCGAGAGACATTACAATAGAGATGCAGGAATCGTATATAGATTATGCGATGTCGGTTATCGTTGGAAGAGCTCTTCCTGATGTTCGTGATGGATTAAAACCGGTTCATCGTAGAATTTTATATGCGATGAAAGAAGATGGAATTACTCATAATGCAAAATATAGGAAATCAGCAAGTGTGGTTGGTTCAACTTTAGCAAGATATCATCCTCATGGAGATATGGCAGTTTATCACTCTATGGTACTAATGGCACAGGACTTCTCAATGCGCTATCCACTAGTCCAAGGACAAGGAAATTTTGGATGTTTCACAAAAGACACAGAAATAAAATTAACTGACGGAAGAAGTATTAGTTTTGAAGAGATTATTAAAGAAAGAAAAGAGGGTAAAAAACATTGGACATTTTCTTTTAATAACAACGAAAAGAAAATAGAGATCGCGGAAGTTAAAAGTCCACGCCTAATTCGCAAAAAAACATCTCTTGTAGAGGTTGAAATTGACAATGGGAAGAAGGTTAAATGTACCCCTGATCATAGATTTATGTTGCGAGATGGAAAATATAAAGAAGCACAATATCTTAAAAAAGGAGATTCTCTTATGCCTCTTTATGTTGACATAGATGATGGGAAGCAAGACAAAAAAATGAAAGGATACACTAAGATATTCCAACCTGAAGAGTTAGAAGAGAAAGCAAGAATCTATAATCACAAGGTTCTTTCTGTGGAATTTTTAAACGAAAAAGAAGATGTTTATGATATTACTATTAATTTTTGGCATAATTTTTCTTTAGGAATTGGGGTGTTTGTCCATAACTCAGTTGATGGAGACCCTCCATCCGCGATGCGTTACAGTGAGGCTCGTCTTTCAAAAATGGGAGAGATAATGCTTCAAGATATTCAGAAAGAAACAGTTGATTTCATATCAAATTATGATGGAACAAAAAAAGAACCAACAGTTCTTCCTTCTCCTGTTCCTCAACTTCTTTTGAATGGTTCTCTTGGAATAGCGGTTGGGATGGCCACAAATATTCCACCACACAATATTGGAGAAATAGTTGATGCAACAGTTCACCTTATTGAAAACTCAAAAGCAGATACCGAAGATTTGTTTCAGTTTGTAAAAGGACCCGATTTTCCTACCGGAGGAGAGATATACAACAAAGAAGATATTATTTCTGCCTACTCACAAGGGAGAGGGTCTATTACAATTAGAGGAAAAGCGGAAGTAGTTGAAGAAAAAGGAAAAACTCAAATTATTATTACTGAGATTCCTTACAGAGTAAGAAAAGCAAAGCTTGTTCAGGATTTTGCAAAGCTTGTTCAGAAAAAGAAACTGGATGGAATAAAAGATATCCGAGATGAATCGGATCGAGAAGGAATGAGAATTGTTTTTGATTTGAAATCAAGCGCTTATCCTCGCAAGATACTAAACCGTCTTTATAGTTTTTCATCACTACAAGAAAAGTTTCACCTTAATATGATTGCTTTAATTGACGGAATTCAACCAAGAGTGATGGGATTAGCAGAGCTTCTTCGTTATTATATTGATCACCGCAATCAGGTGATTATAAGAAGGACTAAATTTGACTTGCAAAAAGCAAAAGACAGAGCTCACATATTAGAAGGGCTTTATAAAGCACTTTCTCACATAGATGAGATAATAAAAACAATTAAAAGTTCAGAAAATAAAGAAAATGCGAAACAGAATTTGATGAAAAAATTTGAGTTTACAGAAATTCAGGCAGATGCAATTTTGGAGATGAAACTGCAAAAATTAGCAAAGATGGAGAAGAAAGAAATAGAAGATGAACTGAAAGAGAAGCAAGCAATTATAAAAAAACTTACTGCAATTCTTGCAAGTGACAAGAAGATTATGGATATTGTTAAAAAAGAACTTCTTGAGATGAAAGAGGCGTTTAATGATGAAAGAAGAACCAAGGTTAACGAAAAAGGATTGAAGAAAACTGATGATCTTGATCTTATTCCTCAAGAGCCAACAATTGTTACAATAACTCAAGGAGGATATATTAAGAGAATAAATCCAGCAACATACAAAGCGCAAAAAAGGGGAGGAAAAGGAATGCTAGGAATGAAGACTGGAAAAGAAGATGTTGTTGATCACTTCATAGAAGCGATGACTCACGATTTCCTTCTGTTTTTCACTGATAGTGGAAAAGTTTTTCGTATTCCGGTTTATCAGATTCCTGAAGGAGTCAGAACAGCAAGAGGGAGAGGATTGTTAAATTTTTTAGAAATATCACCAGAAGAAAAAGTGTTGGCAGTTATTCCTTTAGAAAAAGAAGAAACAGTTAGTGACAAAAACTTGATAATAATAACCAAAAAAGGTATTATTAAAAAAACACAATTAAAGGAATTTGTTAATATTCGTAGGTCTGGATTGATAGCAATTACACTGAAAGAAGGAGATGAAGTTTGCCGAGTAAGAAAGACAAGTGGAAGCGATGAAATCGCAATTGCGACAAAAAAAGGAAAACTGATCCGTTTTAATGAAAAAGAAGTTCGCGCAATGGGAAGACAAGCAGGAGGAGTGCGAGGAATAAACATTAAAGAAAAAGACGATGGAGTTGCTGATGTTTCAATAATTGGAAAAGAAAGCATTGATGGTTTTTATCTGTTGATTATGACTAAAAACGGATATGGAAAAAGAATAAAAATCAAAAGTTATCATGCTCAAAAAAGAGGTGGAATGGGAGTTAAGACTGTTAAAAACACAAAAAAGATTGGAGAAGTTGCAGCATTAAGAACATTAACTACTGAAAGTGATGTAATGATGGTCTCACGAAAAGGAAAGGTAATAAGAGTAAATCTTTCTAATATTCCAATTCAATCAAGAATAACTCAAGGAGCAAGAATGATGAGACTAAATAAAGGAGATAAATTAGTATCAGTTATTTGTATATAAAATGAGTTTTTTAAATCCAACAAAAATAATAGACGAGATCTCTGTTTCAAAAAATATGAAGATTGTTGATTTTGGTTGTGGTTCTGGAGGATGGAGTATTCCCTTAGCAGAAAGAAGCGAAGACGGGATGGTTTACGCAGTTGATGTTATGAGTGAAGCGTTGTCTGCCTTGAAAAGTAAAGCAGATACAGAAAGAGTTTATAATATTAGAACACTTTTGGCAGACATAGAAAAAGGAACAAATCTTGTTGGCGATTCTTTTGATCTGGCTATTGTTTCAAATATACTTTTTCAAGCAGAAGACAAAGAAGCGGTAATAAAAGAAGCATACAGAGTATTAAGACAATCAGGAAAGATGCTTGTTGTTGATTGGAATAATATTGAAAATGTTTCAGAAAACGAAATTAATGAACAAATAAAAGAAAGCGGGTTTCAAGTTGTAAAAAGAATTGACGCCGGAGTTTCTCACTTCGGAATTTTATATGAAAAAAAATAAAAAGATATTAATTTTTGCTTTATTTTTTTCTCTGATACCATTTTTAGCTTTTGGTGATCCTATCACAATTGAAAATCCTCTTGAACACGACACCATAGAAGATATAATAGCTGCTGTTGTTTCCTTTATAACATTAGTTGCGCTTGCGATTGCTCCGATTATATTTATATGGGGTGGTCTTAAGTTTTACTTTGCTGGCGGAGATCCGGGAAAAGCAAAAGAAGCAACAAATCTTATAAAATGGGCAATAATTGGACTTGCAGTAGTGCTTGTTGCTAACGGAATTCATCTTGTTATTAGAGATGTATTAGGAGTTACATAGTTGTAATTTTAATAAAACAATTAAGAAAATGAAAAAGATAATAACTTTTCTTTTAATCATCGGAATCCTTGCATTTTCTCCTATCCTTGTTTTGGCTGATGATCCAATAATTTCAGACTCAGACGATGTTATTACAATGATAGGAGGATTTGCTTCGTTTTTGTGGACAATATTTTTAGCGGTTACAGTTATTTTCTTTATAATTTCTGGGATAACTTTTTTTACAGCAGCAGGAGATCCAGAAAAATTTAAAAAAGCAAAGAGAATGTTTCTTTACGGAGTTGTTGGAACAGCAGTTGGAATTTTAGCAGGAGGAATGGCTGAGTTAATTCAAAGTCTTTTAGAAGAAAGCACTATATAGCGCTTGACTTATAATAATAATTATATTATTAATTTAGAAATACAATAAAGGTCGTTATTTTTATTAAAAAATAAAAATAAAAAAAATGAAAACAAAAATGAAAAAAATAGCGTTATTTTTACCACTTCTTTTAATTGGATTACTTGTTTTGCCTTTTGGATTTGTTGGCGCTGCTGATCCAGTAACAGGAGTTTGGGAAAATTGGAGCGATATAGAAGGTTTTATTGATTTTATAGTATCAGCTGTCTGGTTTATATTTACAGTAGGTGTTATAGTGTGTTTCGCAATGGCTGGATTTAATTTTCTTACTTCTGCCGGAGATGATACAAAAGTTGCAAAAGCAAAAGAATGGATTAAGTATGGTCTTCTTGGAGTAGCGGTTGGTATTTTAGCAGGAGGAATGTTAACACTTATTCAGAGTTTAATGGGAGGAGACGCAGATACTGTTACTTTCTTGCTAAACAATTTATTTATCTAAAATAGAGAATTTGAAACAACACAACGCCTCAAGCTATTTGCTTTGAGGTGTTTTGTTGTTATAATACTACTGCGAGTTAGGAGAGGGGTATAGGACACGAACTAAACAATCTTTAGAAGCTGATAAATGAGTTGATTTCAAGAAACGACGACGAAAGGTAGCGTCTAGCTACATTGAGGAGGAGTGACGCAGAAATCAACCATTTATCAGCTTCCCACAACCCCTTCTTTAACAAATAAAGTAAGTTTAGAAGCTCAAAAATATACTGTATGCGAGGCACGACGACGAAAGG
>JAYEKQ010000010.1:0-21805 GCA_034661095.1 Patescibacteria group bacterium
TGGAGTGATTTGACATTCCAAAGGAGATGTATTAGACTTCGGATAATGTATGTTTACCGAAGTATAATACATTCGTATTATACTTCGGTAAACATAACGAACATTATGCGAAGTTTATTCAAACTTCGCATAATGTTCGTTTGTAGAACTATGATACATTCATATTATACTTCGGTAAACATCACTGGTATTATGCAAAGTTTATTCAAATTTCGCATAACGCTCGTTTGTAGAGCTATAATACATAGGAATTTATAGTTTTTAAAAGGTATAATATTTATAACAGTTATAATCTTTATAATTTTTACATTACTCTCCCCTTTTTTTGGTAATGGTATAATTTATCATAAAAAAATAAAAAATTGCTTAGAAACGATTCTAAGAAGCTTTTTTAAAAGATAATTATGAGAAAAAGTAAAACACCTATTTTAGATCATATTTCTCGTTTTTTTGAGTATTTGGATTTGGAAAAAGGAGTTTCAAAGAAAACTCAGGAAACTTATGGGCGTTTTTTGAAAAGCTTTACTGATTGGATAGAAAAAAATGATTTACATTTACTTAAGCCTCACGAACTTACCGATGAACATATTTGGAACTATCGAGTTTATCTTTCCGGAAGAATAAATTATAGAAAAGAGCCGATAAAAAAAAGCACTCGTAATTATTATCTTATTGCTCTTCGGGCTCTTTTAAATTATTTCACTGATCGTAATATAGAAGCTGTTTCTTCTGAAAAAGTAAAACTTGCAAAATCGGAGAAAGAACGGTTAGTCAAGTTTTTGGACTTGAAACAGATAGAAAAACTTCTTCTTGCTCCAAATACACTAACTGAAGTTGGTTTGAGAGATCGAGCGATATTGGAAAGTTTTTTTTCAACTGGGCTTCGAGTTGCAGAACTTGTCGCTCTTGATCGTGAGCAGATAAAAATAGAAACAGACACTGAGTTTATTGAAATATCAATAGTTGGTAAGGGCAATAATCCACGAAGTATTTATTTTTCTCCTCGGGCTGTTAGAGCACTGCGAAAATATCTTAACAAGCGAGAAGACAGAGAAAAAGCCCTTTTTATAAGATATAAGGGGCCAAAAAATTCTTCAATGCGGTTAACTGCTCGCTCAGTTGAAAATATTGTGAAAAAATATGTAAAAAGATCCGGGATTCCGATTATGACAACTCCTCACACTTTAAGACACTCTTATGCAACTGACATGCTTTCAAAAGGAGTTGATCTAAGGGTGATTCAAGAATTTTTAGGGCATCAAAATATTGCTACTACCCAAGTCTACACTCATCTTACTAGTCAAAGATTAAAGGATATTCACAAAGAATTTCATAGTGGTGAAGATATTAGAGAGTAATATTTATAAATTATTATTCTCGTATATCGGTTGTTCAAAGGTTAGTGGTTCTTTTTCTTCCATCTTTGCCATTATATATCCCAAAGAAAAAGAAAACATTATTACTAGTAAAATTGCAATAAAAAGAAGAACATTAACTTTTTGTTCTTTGACAAATTTTTGAATTTTTGGTATCATAAGAGATTATATTATAAATTAAGTTAAAAACATATGGCAACAACAAAATCCGCTGGTACAGTTAAAACTGGTAGAGAGTCAAAACCACAATATCTTGGTGTAAAAGTTTACGGAAATCAGAAAGTAAAAGCTGGAAATGTTATTATTCGTCAGAGAGGAACAAAGTTTTTTCCTGGCAAAAATGTCAGAAAAGGAAGAGATTATACTCTATATGCCGCTAAAGAAGGAGTTGTTAAATATTTAACAAAAAGAAAAACCCGATTTGACGAAAGCCAGAGAACAGTAAAAGTTGTTACTGTTGATGCTGAATAACCTTTTTGCTTACTTCTTCTCAGTTATTGTTAATTTTATAAAGACCTCTAATCCCTCTTTGAACTTTATCCCTACTAGATATGTTCCGAGGGATTTTATTGGTTTATCAAGGTTAACTTGATCCTTGTTTACATTAAATCCTAGTTCTTTCATTTTTTCTGCAATTTTAACTGCTGTAACTGATTCAAAAAGTTCATTCTTCTCCCCTACTTTCAGCTTCATCTCAATCTTTTTTTGATTAAGTTTCTTTGCAGTTTCTTTTTCTTTTTCTATCTCTTTTTGTTTTTTCTCTTTTTCGTTTTCTTTTATCCTCTCAATCATTGCAACATCTTTTTCATTTGCTATTCTAGCAAGATTTTGTTTTAATAAAAAATTTCTTCCGTATCCATCAGAAACATTTTTTATATCATTCTTTTTTCCTAATTTTTTTACATCATTAAGTAATATTACTTTCATATGTTTTAATTTAAGACTTTTACTGCTGCTTGAAGTTGAGGGTCTCTCCCCTCTTCTATGTCTTTTTCTGTTAAAAGAATCTCTATATCGGGAGAAATTCCAACTTCATTTATAATTGACTTATTTGGAGTAAAAAAGTATCTTTCAGTTATTTTCAAAACTGAACCATCTGAAAGTGATTGCATTGATTGAACAGAACCTTTTCCAAAAGATTTTTCTCCAACAATAACTGCATTGATTTGATCTTTTAGTGCTCCTGCTAATATTTCAGAAGCAGAAGCGCTTCCTTGATCTATAATAATCACAACTGGATAATTTGCAAGAACAGCATCTATCCCTGTCTTTTTCTTGATTATTTCATCACTTTCATTTTTGGTTTTTCCAGTTAAAATTACTGTTTCTCCAGGCTCAAGAAAGTAGCTAGCAATATCAACTGCAACATCTAATATTCCTCCTGGATTTCCCCTTAAATCAATTATTATTTTTTTTGCCTTCCCTTCTTCCGATATTTTTTTTGCTATTAAACTAAAATCTTTCTTTAAACTGTCGTAAAAAGAAAAAATTTGAATATAAGCAATATCTTCTTCTATAATTTCCCATTCTACGGTTGGAATGTTTATAACATCTCTTATTATTGATATTTTTTTTACTTCTCCCTCTCTTTCTATTTCAAGAACAACTTCTGTCCCCTCTGGTCCTCTTATCATTAAAACAGCGTCTTCTATTGTTAAATTTGCAACTTCTTTTCCATCAACAGTGGTTATTACATCTCCTGCTTTTATTCCAGCATTATAAGCAGGAGTATTTTTTAATGGAGAGATTATTCTAAGTTCTCCATCTCTAACTCCGATCTCCATTCCTACTCCCTGAAACTCTCCACTAATATCTTCCATAAAGAGAATACTTCTTTCTGGACTAAAAAATGAAGTGTAATCATCACCAAGAGCTCTTAACATTCCTTCTACTGCTCCGTAAACAACTTCTTCTTCAGTTAAATTTTCAAATTCAGGATGCTTTTTTTCAATAAAATGATAAACCTCATTGAAAATGGTAAAATCGATATCTTCTAACGGGTTAATAATAATTTGATTTTCTTTTCCAACATAAAAACCACTAGTAAAAAAAGCCGTTCCAATAACAAAAAAAATTAATATATTTCTCCACATATTCATAATATTAATACTCCTACAATATAGCACAAAAAAAAACTTACTCCAACCCCATGTCCAACCCGGGGATGGACATGGGGTTTATAATAGTTTTCCTTTTAGGTAGTTGTGTTCGTATCCAGTTACTTTTGCTTTTTTATAATCTCCCAACTCTCCCTGCTTTAAAATTAAAGCTTTGTAGTTTGGTAAGCGAGCAATAAGAGTATTGTTTTTTCCTTTTTTAGAAATAAGAACAGTATGCTTCTTTCCTTTACTTTCTTTGTTTTGTTCAATTCTTATTTTTTTAGTTAAGCGATTTAACTTTCTGGATCTTTCTTTCTTTATTTTTTGAGGCATATCTTTCATTTCTGTGGCTTTTGTTCTTGAGCGTGGAGAAAAACGAGTTATATTGACTATATGTGGTCTTGTTTTTTTTATTAAATTATATGTTTTTTTAAAATTTTCTTCATCTTCTTCAGGAAAACCAACTATAATATCGGTAGCAATAATAAAATTACTAAATTTTTCATAAAACGAATTACAAATTTCAATAAAATCTAAAACGGTATGTTTTCTGTTCATTTTTTTTAAAATTTTATCATCGCCAGATTGAACAGGAATATGAATGTAGTTATAAATTTTCTTGCTTTCATAAATTTTTAACAATTCTGGCAATATTCTTTTGGTATGTCCAGGGTTTGTCATTCCTAGTCGTAAACGAAAAAACTTATCAATACTAATTATTTTTTCAAGTAGTTCTGGAAGTTCTTGCTTTCCTCGATCCATTCCGTAAACTGCAAGATCTTGTGAGGTTATCTGAATCTCTTTAACTCCTCTTTCAAGAAAATAGTTTACTTCTTTTAAAACATTTTCTTGTTTTTTGCTTTTTAAAACAGAACGAGCAAGCTTTGTTCCGCAGTATGTGCAGTTTCCAAGACAACCCTCGGCAATTGAAATAATAGCACTAGTGGGCACTTTTAAGTCGTCCACTCCCCCACTACACTCTTTTTTACCGGTTATATTTTCAAGAATAACTTTTATTTTTTTAAAATCCCTTATTTTAACCACTTTATCAGCAATTTTATCTAATTTTTTGTCGGAGATATAAGGCAAACAGCCCGTTAAAATAACAAATTTTTCTTGCTTTTTATACTCTTTAATTTTTTTTATTACTTTTCTTTCAGTTTTATCAATAACACCGCAAGAGTTAACCAAAATTAGATCAGCTTCTTCTTCCGAAGAAGATAAAAGAAACTTTTTTAAAACCTTCTCACAAGCAAAAGAATCAGCAACATTAAGCTTACACCCAAATGTTTTTATATAATAATTCTCCATAATAAAAAACTTTAGCTGTTGACATCTGGTGTCAACATTTATTATTTTATATAAAATTTAATAAAAAATCCACTTTGAATAGTGGATTTTAAGATGTGCCCCCGGTAGGACTCGAACCTACGACCTTATCCTTAAAAGGGATCTGCTCTACCAACTGAGCTACAAGGGCAAATGGAGGTACCTCCATTTAGTATGCTATTTTACTCTATTTTCTCTACTTTGTAAAGCATTGGGCACTCCGCCCTTCCGATGCTTTTGTGTTTTTTTTATAGCTCTTCTTTTTCTAGTTCTTGGAGGATTTTTCTTTGTTTTCGGTTTATTTTCTTGGGAACAGATACTTTTAGCTTGACATAAAGATCTCCGTTTGAGTATCCGGATATTTTTGGCAACCCTTTTTTACTTATTCTGAAAACAGTTTCAGGGGTTGTTCCAGCTGGAATTTTAACTGAGATTTCTTTGTTAAAAACAGTTTTTATATCAATCTTCCCTCCAAGAGCCAGTTTTGTGTATTTGATTTCTGTGGTGTAGTGGAGATCACTTCCTTGTCGTTTAAATTTAGTGTCATTTTCAACAAAAATATCAACAAGGAGATCTCCACATTCACCTTCTTTTTCTCCAGCATTTCCTTTTCCATCAATTCTTAATGTTTGCCCAGAATCTATTCCAGCAGGAATAGTAAATGTTATTTTTTCTTCCTTTTTAACTCTTCCCTCACCTCTACAAGTAGAGCACTTCTTGGAAGAAGTTTCTCCACTTCCTTGACAGTTAGGACAAATAGTTTTTTGTTTGAATGGTCCAATAGAAGTTATAACACTTCCTTGCCCCTGACAAGTCTTACATTTTTCTTTTTTTGAGTCAGGAGCATCTCCACTTCCATTACAAGAAGAACAAGAAACAAATCTTGTTAAATTAATAGTCTTCTCTTCGTTTTTAATCACTCTACTAAGTTTTGTGTCAATTCTAATTCTAATGTCTTCTCCTCTTCGATGTCTTTTTCTTCTTCTGCTTCCTCCGCTAAATCCAAAAAACTCTTCAAAGATATCTCCAAAATCAAAATCAGCACTCGAAAACCCGCCGAAACCGGCTCTTTGTCCTCCAGTTGAATAAGAACCACCCATTCCTGGTCCACTTTTTCCGAACTGATCATACTGTGTTCTCTTGTTATCATTTGACAACACTTGATAAGCTTCACTTATCTTTTTGAATGTTTTTTCATCTCCTCCTTTATCAGGGTGATGTTTGTGGGCAAGTTTTCGATATGCTTTTTTGATCTCTTCTTTTGAGGCACTTTTTGAGACTCCTAAAGTTTTATAATAATCTTCCATAGAAAGCTTCTTTATTTTTCTTTGTAATCACCTTCTTGTGTCTCTTCTCCTGGCTTTTTATCTTCTTCGCCGGTTGTTGTCGCTTCTTCTCCTTCTTTAGGTTGCTGTTCCTTTTGTGTTTGCTCATGAATGTGTCTTCCTGCTTCTTGAGCAACTTTATTCAACTCTTCCATTTTTTCTTTTATTTTTTCTTTATCTTCTTCATTTTGAACTTTTCTTAATTCTTTTACTGCACTGTCTAAATTTGTTACCATCTCTTTAGGAAGTTTATCTTTTGAATCAGAAAGCATCTTTTCAGAGCTATAGGCAATCTGATCGGCTTGATTTCTGATATCAATCAGTTCTTCTTTTTCTTTATCTGTTTTTGCATACTCTTCTGCTTCTTTCTTCATTCTTTCTACTTCTTCATCGGAGATACCACAACTTCCTTCAATTCTTATTGATTGAGTTTTTTCGGTTCCTTTATCTTTTGCTGAAACATTAAGAATTCCATTGGCATCAATATCAAAGCTAACTTCAATTTGAGGAACTCCACGAGGAGCAGGAAGAATTCCGTCAAGAATAAACTGACCAAGTGATTTGTTGTCTTGTGCCATCGCCCTTTCTCCCTGTAAGATATGAATTTGAACAGATGGCTGATTATCAATTGCCGTTGAAAATACTTCTGTTTTTTGAGTTGGAATAGCAGTGTTTTTCTCGATTAAAGTCGTGTTTTTTCCTCCCAAAGTTTCAATTCCAAGAGAGAGAGGAATAACATCAAGAAGAAGAACATCTTTTACATCACCACCCATTATTCCTCCTTGAATCGCTGCTCCAACAGCAACAACTTCGTCAGGATTAATTTCTCGGTTTGGTTCTTTTTTTAAGATCTCTTTTACTCTTTCCTGGATTTTTGGCATTCTTGTTTGTCCTCCGACTAAAACAACTTCCTCTATTTCTTCAACTTTTATTCCAGAATTGTCAATTGTTTTCTTTACTAGTTCTATTGATCGGTCTATAAGATCTTCAACTATTGTTTCAAATTTTGCACGAGTCAGTAGATAGTTTAAGTGTTTTGGACCTGATTCATCAGAAGTCACAAAAGGAATATTAATATCAACTTGCATCGTTGTTGATAGTTCTTTTTTTGTCTTTTCTGCTTCTTCTTTTAATCTTTGTAAAGCAAGAGGATCTATTGATAGATCAATTCCGTAATCATTTTTAAAATTTTCTATTAACCAGCTTACTATTCGGTTGTCAAAATCTTCTCCTCCTAAATGACTATCTCCGCTTGTTCCTTTAACTTCAATAGTATCATCTCCAACATCTAAAATAGAAATGTCAAAAGTTCCTCCTCCAAAGTCATAAACAACAATTTGATGGTCTTTCTTTTTATTTAAACCATAGGCAAGCGCTGCTGCTGTTGGCTCATTAATAATACGACGAACATTAAATCCTGCTATTTCTCCGGCGATTTTTGTTTCTTTTCTTTGAGCATCGTCAAAGTAAGCAGGGCAAGTTATTATTGCTTCAGTTATCTTCTCTCCTATTTTTTCTTCAGCGTCTTTTTTTAGTTTCTGAAGAACCATTGCTGATATTTCTGCCGGCTTGTGCCATTTTTCGCCAAGCTTAATTTCAATTCCCTCTCCACCTTCTTCTTTTCTTATCTGATAAGGAATGGTTTTTTTCATTTCTTTTGTTTCAGTATCGTTAAATCTTCTTCCAATTAATCTTTTAACGGCAAAAACTGTGTTTTCTGGGTTTGTAACTTGTTGTCTTCTGGCAATTGCGCCAATCATCCTTTCTCCCTTTTTATTTATTGCTACAACAGAAGGAGTTGTTCTTTCTCCTTCTTTGTTTTCAATTATTTTTGCTTCTCCTCCTTCAGCAACAACTGCCATTGCTGAAAAAGTAGTTCCTAAATCTATTCCTAATATTTTACTCATTTTTTTTAAGACAAATAACTTATATTTTCATTATTTGTCGGTTATTATTTTACTACTCTAACTCTTGAAGAACGAATTACTTTACCATTTAGAAGGTAACCCTTTTGTAACTCTTCTAGGATCATACCACTATCAAGTTCTTCGCTTTCTACAACATCAATTGCTTCATGATATTCAGGGTTAAACTCTTCCTCTATTGTCTTTATTTCAACAACACCCTCACTTTCTAAAATTCTCTTTATCTGTTCTTTTATTGCCAAAACTCCAGTAATCATATCATCATCTTCTCTCCTTTTTTCAATTTCAACAACTGCTCTTTCAAAATTATCTAAAACACTGATTATTTTTAAGATTATTTTTTCTTTCTCTCTGTTTATTGCAGTTATTGTTCTTTCTCCTTCTTTGTTTCTATAATTTATAAGATCTGCCCTTGCTCTTTTTAAATCATCTAAATAATCATCCCTTTCTTGTTTTATTTTTCTTGCAATTTTTTTTATTTTTATAATTTTTAATTTGTCGTTCTCTTTTTTCATCTCTATATTAATTTTTTAACAATTTTATAATTGATTCTACTAAGTATATGTTTCTACCATAAGGCATTCTTTTTGGACCCATTATTGCTAAAAGTCCTCTTCTTCTTGAAACAGTGCAAGAAGAAATTAAAACACTAAAATCTTTTTTTCTAGAAAAAGGGTTTTCATCTCCGATATAGACACGAACACATTCTTTGTCTTTATTTATCAAAAGAGAGTCTATATTGTCTTCAAAATCACTAACTAGTGCCATAAAATCACGAACCTTTTCTATGT
This sequence comes from Patescibacteria group bacterium, assembly GCA_034661095.1. GTDB lineage: Bacteria > Patescibacteriota > Minisyncoccia > Minisyncoccales > PWPS01 > PWHW01. Next base: position 8,846 of record JAYEKQ010000010.1, read on the forward strand.
TTTCAAACTCAGGATCATTTACCACCTTTGACCAACCTTCTTTCAGTAAAATATTTTCTCGAGGAAAGTAAGAAACAGTTAGCGTTGATGAAGTGTTAGCAAGTAATCTTGTATATTCTCTTATGAACTTTATTTTTCCAACAACTTCTTCTTGTATTTTCGCAATTTCTCTTGCCAATTTATATTTTAATCTTTTTATCTCTATCTCACTTAAAGAGTCAACAAAAAAACGGTATCCTTTGTCAGTCGGAACTCTTCCTGCTGATGTATGAGGTTGGTAAAGATATCCCCTCCTTGCTAAATCATAAAGCTCAGCTCTTATTGTTGCAGGAGAAACTCCTATGTCGTATTCTGCTTCAATAAATTTAGAGCTTATTGGACTTCCGCTTTCTATATACTCACGAACAACAATTTGGAGTATATTTTTTTGTCTTTCTGCTATTATATTGTCCATGTATAATAATAGAAAATTAGCAATCTTTTGTCAAGAGTGCCAATAAAAATTAAGTTCTCTTCATTTTAATAAAATTATATCTTTAAATCTTAAATCAATATAGTTAACTTCTTCTATTTCCTCTTCTGGCGTCTTACTGATTAACGCTTCTAACCCCTCAAACTCTCTTTCAATATTATTACTTGAAAAATATATTATAAATTTATTATCAATTAAAGCTTCTATTGTTTTTTGATTGGTTGTATCAAAAAAAGAAACTTCAAAGTTTATCTTAGAAAGTTTTTTTTCAAGATAAAATAATTTTTCGATAACTCTTTCACTGATTACTGAATCACCAAGATTAAAATTAGAGCTGTTTACAAAGATTAAAAAATCTTTATTTTCTTTGTTTTTTTTAAAAGCAATACCCTCTTTATCTGCATAAAAACAATCTTTAAGATTTTTATCCTTACACCATACAAGATGTGGAGTTCTGCCAATAATATTAATTAATAATTTTGAAGGAAAAACCTTCTCAATAACAACTTCTTTTGTTGTTGGTTCATTTTTCTTAATTGTATTTATTATCTCTTGCTTTTTAATTAAAAAAATACTTTTTATTGAAAAAGACAAAAAATCTCTTTCGGCAGAATTATCAATCTTTTCTATTAATTCTTTTTCGGAAAGAATTGTTTCTTGGTCAGTATTAATAATAAAAGAGTTGACTTCTATGAATTTTTGCATTCCTAAAAAGTAAAAAAGTAAAAAAAATAAAGAAGTAAAAATAAAAAGATAACTAAAAAAACCACTTCCTAGAACTAATTTTTTCTTTTTTTTCTTTTTTCTTGATATATATCTTATCATATCCCTTTCCAATAATCGTCTTGACGAACTAATTTTTTATCTGCTTTTTCTGGATTATGCATTAAAGCATAAACAATTTTTTCTGTTCTTACTCCCTGTGATCCTTTTATCAAAATAACATCTCCTGATAATATTGTTTTTTCAATTTTTTTAATAGCATCTGTTGATTTTAAGAAAGAAAAAACTTTATCTCTCTTCATTCCTTCAGAGATTGCTGATTTCTGAACAATAGAGGAAAACTCTCCAACTGCAAAAAGATAATCACAACAATCAACTGCCAACTTTCCTATTTTTCGATGTTCATTTATTGAATATCTTCCAAGTTCTAACATATCACCAACAACTGCAATTTTTCTTTTTCCTTTCACTTTTTTTAATGTCAATAGTGCTGATTTTGTTGATAGAGGTGAAGCGTTATAACTTCCATCAATGATAAATGTATTTTTTATTCCTTTAATCGGATACATTCTTCCCTTCGCTGGGCGTACCTTTTTTAATGATTTTGTAATTTCTTTAGGGGAAATACCAAGTGAAACTCCAACTCCAAAAACAATTGCTACTATGTAAGCAAAAGAACTTCCGATACAAAAAGGAAGAGAGAAAGGAAAATTCTCGTTTTTATAAGAAATTACTCCTGAAGATCCTTTAACTGATTCTGTTTTGAATTCTTTTATAACAATATCTGCTTCTCTATTATGCCCGAAAGAAATAAACTTTCTTTCGTTATTTTTCATTTTTGAAACATAAGGATCGTCAATATTAAGGAGAACTACCCCTTTTTTATTTGTTGCATCAATTATTTTCCTTTTTTCATTGGCTACTTCTTTTGCGCTTTTATAAAACTCTATATGAACTGGAACTTCTCCTACAGCAATTACAACAGATATATCTGGTTTGATAAAACTTCCTAGATAAGACAAATCTCCTGGCTTATCTGCAGCCATTTCAGAGATAATTATTTCAGGATAATCTTTGTCTCTCTTAATGACAAGAAAAATTCCTTTTATAATTATCAAAAGCCATTCAATAGCACTTCTTCCTGCTTTTTCTTCTTTGAAAAAAACAAGAGGAGCTCCAACTTCTGTATTTAAATTTCCAGAACTTTTTCTCACCCTCTTTATATTAGAGAAGGCTAAATAAATAGCTTCTTTTGTTGATGTTTTTCCAACGCTTCCCGTAATCCCAATAATTAACGGATTATACTTACGAATAATCAGAATAGTTATAACTTTTAATAAAAATTCAAGTATTTTTTTCATTTAATAATAGAAGCAAGGTGATAAATAAAATATCGTCCCTTTCTTAAGGGAATATCTTTTGTATTTCCATAAATAACTTCTTCTCCCTTAAATCCTTTTTTAAACTTAGTTACTCCCAAATACTTCTTTTCATCTAATCCCCAAAAGTCATAATATTTACAGCCATTTTCTTTTGATTGTTTAATTGACTCAAAAACAATAAGTGCAGTTCCGTTCATATTTTGATACCTAAAATCAAAGGCTGAGTGCAAATAAGTGGCAACTTTTCCAAAATAAAGAACGATACTTCCTGCTATCACTTTTCCTTTATGTTTTGCTAAGAAAACATCACTATTATTTTTCTCTACTAACTCCTGAAAGTAATCTTTACTATAAGTTGAAAATCCCTGCCTTTCTTTTGTTTTTTGAAGGATTTCAAAAAAATCCTGGACTGTCTCTCCTTTTTCAACAACCACTTCTTTTTTGATTGCTTGTTTTATGTTATAACGAGTACTTTTTCTAAATTTTTTTAAAAGAAGATCAGGGTTTTTTTCTATGTTTAGAATAGCAGTTTTTTTAGGTTGTATCCTGTGATAAGATTTTAAACCAAAATCAATATCTTTCTGTGGTTCTATTTTAACAAAAACCATTTTGTCTTTTTTTGCTATTTTTAGAACTTCTTTCAAGAGTAATTCATTTGTTTTTTTATCATCAGAAACAGGACCAAAGGGAATATAAAAATATTCTCCTAATTTGTTTTTCTCTTTAAAAAACTGGCAAACTCCTTTTATCTTATCATTTTCTTTTAATTGAATTCTTTCTACTTTTTGATATTTTTTCTTGAAATCTCCCCACTCTACCGATTGCAAAAAACTCCCTTTTCTTTCTTTTAAAAAATTATTCCATTCTTTTTTTGATATAGAGGAGTCTATTTTCATTTTCTTTTCTTTTTAATTTCAGCAAAAGGAAGATGCTTTTTTAATACATCTGGAACAGCAATGCTTCCATCTTCTTTTTGATAGTTTTCTAAAATAGCGATTAGTATTCTAGGAGAAGCGATTACAGTGTTGTTTAAGGTATGAGCGAACACTCTCTCCCCTTCTTTGTTTTTGTATTTAATATTTAGTCTTCGTGATTGCCAGTCGGTTAAATTAGAGCTAGAGTGCGTTTCTCCATAGGACTCTCTTGATGGCATCCATGTTTCTATATCATACATTTTGTGTTTTCCAGCACCCATATCCCCAGTACATACCTGAATTACTCTGTAAGGAAGTTTAAGATCTTGAAGAATCTCTTCGGATATTCCCTTCATCTCTTCTAACCAACGATTTGACTCTTCTAAATCATTTTTACAAAGAACTACTTGTTCCACCTTCATAAATTCACGGACGCGATATAATCCTTTTGTGTCTTTTCCATAGTTTCCAACTTCTGAACGGTAACACTGAGAAAAAGCGCACGCTTTTATCGGAAGCTCTTTCTCCTGAAAAAGAGCATCTGCATAATAAGCCAAAAGAGCTGGCTCAGATGTTCCTCCAAGATAAAGTTTTTCTTTAACACTACTACCGTCAGAAAGTTTTCCAGGATTGGCTATCTGATAAATCTCTTCTTTTCCAAATGGAAAGTGTCCACTTCCTAATAAAGTAAATTCTCTTAGTATTGTTGGCGGAATCATTAAAGTGAATCCCTTTTTTGTCATCTTTTCAATACAGTACCAAAGTAGAGCAAGAGACATAAAAGCTGCTTCGTTTTTCAAGTAATACCCTCTAAAGCCACTTGTCTTTACTCCCTTTTCAAAATCAATAATGTCAAGTTCTTTTCCAATTTCAATATGATTTTTGGGAGTAAAAGAGAAATTTGGAACCTTTCCCCATTTAAAAATTTCTATATTATCATTATCATCATCCCCTACCGGAGTGTCTTCAGAGTGAACATTTGGAACAAAAAGCATCATTATTCCATACTCCTCTTCAATTTTTTTTAAGTCAGGAAATATTTTTTTAATTTCTTCTTTTATTTCTCTTCCTTTATCAATATTATCTTTTGTAAGTTTGTTCTGTTCAGCTCTAAGTTCTTCTGTTTTTTTTATAAGATTTCTTCTTTTTTTATCCAAGGATAAAAGTTTATCTACATCAATATCAATTCTTTTTTCAGAAACAACCTTCTTCATTAATTCTTTATTTTCTCTTATAAACTTTATGTCCATCATATTTTTGTTCTTTAATAATTTATAACTATTCTATTGTTTTAATTTTATATTTTACTTCTCCTGATGGAGTACCAATAAAGCATTTATCGCCAATACTTTTTCTTAGAAAACTTTTTCCAATTGGTGATTCACAAGATATTTTACCATTTAAAGGATCAGCTTCTGTTCCGCTTACAATTTCAAAAACATCTTCCTTGCCATCACTTTCTACTGTTATTTTAGAACCCATCTGGACTACACTTCCTTCTCCTTTTTCTATTATTGTTGCCTCTTTAATTGTTTGTCTTAACTGAGAAATTTTGCTTTCTAACATATTTTGTTCATCTTTTGCTTCATCGTATGCAGAATTTTCACTAAGATCACCAAAAGATGCTGCATATTTTAATTTTTCAGCAACCTCATTTCTTTTTTCATTTTCTAAACGATAAAGCTCTTTTTTTAGTTTTTCTATTGCTTCTTTTGTAAAACATTTTTTCATATTTCTATAAAATTAATTTACTATTCTGCCTCTACTTCTTCTTGATAATATTCCAAAAGTATATCACGAGCTAAATGAACTGCTACGGGAACGACTCCATTAATCTCTTCTACGATAATTGTCATTACTATCTCTGGATTATCATAAGGAGCAAACAAAGATATCAAACTATTAGTTATTCCCACCCTTGATGTTTGTGCCGTTCCTGTTTTTGCTCCAACGGTTATGTTTATCTCTTGCAATGCTTTTCCAGTTCCAATTTCCACTGTTTTTTTCATTCCCTCCTTAACTATCTTCAAGTTTTCTTGCTTTGCAATGTTATCTCTTATTATTACTGTTTTAAACTGTTTTGTCAAAATTCCATTATCATCTATTATTTCTTTAACAATATGTGGTTTTAATAACATTCCTCCGTTAACAATACTAGCAAATGAGGTTGTAACTTGTAAAGGAGTCACAGACAAATAACCTTGTCCAATGGAAAGATTATAAGTGTCTCCAATTCGCCAAATATCATTTAAATTTTCTTGTTTCCACTCAGGAGTTGGCACAAACCCGCTTTCTTCTCCATAAATATCAACTCCCGTTTCTTCTCCCCATCCAAAAAGATGAAGATATTTATTTATTCTTGTTGCTCCCAATCCTTCTTGATCTTCATAACCTCCTCCTATTGAGTAAAAATAAACATTACTTGAAACTGCAATAGCTTCTCTCATATCTCTCCATCCATGAGCTTGAAAATCCCTAAATATTGTAACTTCTGAAGGATTCCATGGGTTTGGAACAGTTATGTATCCTTTGCTGTATATTTCTTTTTCTGGAGAAATAATTCCCTCCTCAAGAGCTGCTACCGCCAAAAGGGGCTTAATTACCGATCCTGTTGGATATCCAATAGAGATAGCTCTATTCAAAAACACTCCATCCTTACTTTCAAATAACTCTTCATAAGTTTCAGAACTTATACTTTGATTAAAAATATTATTATCAAAGCTCGGTATGCTAACCATCGCTAACAACTCTCCTGTGTTTGGGTTCATTGCTACCAAAACAGCCTTTTTAAGATCCATTTCTTCTAACTTCTCTGTAATTTTCCGATAAGCTATTTCTTGTAGCTTAGGATCAATTGTAAGAACAATATTCTCTCCTACATTTTCTGATTCAATAACTTTTCTTTCTTGTATATTACCAACAACATCTCTTTCTATCTCAATTTTTTCTCCTGCTCTTGATAAGTATTCTTCATAATACTTCTCAACTCCAGTCTTCCCAACATAATCATTTATCTTATATTTTTCAGGATTTTCTCTCAACATTTCTATGTTTATTTTTCCAACATATCCTAAAATATGAGCAAAAGACTCTCCATTTTCATACTTTCTACCCATACTACTCTCTATATAAAATCCAGACAAATCATCTATTTTTGTTTTTAGTTTGATTAAATCTTTATGACTTAATCCTTTTTTAACAACAACCGGAACTCCATTGCTACTATCTGCTCTTTCTAGCACTTCCTGAAAATCATAACTAAGAAGCAAAGCAACTTCGTTAATTGCTTCCTCTTCAACGGAAGATAGTCTTGTTTTCTGAAAATAAAGATCGTGCCGAGGATTGTTATATACAAGCTGATTATAATCTCTGTCATATATTATCCCTCGTGATGTCTGATTACTTGATATGGATAAAAAATTACAAGTAGCTAACAAAGAGTAGTATTCTTTTTCAATAATTTGCATATAAAAAGTTCTTCCGATCAAAACAAAAATTACAAAAAAACAGAAAAAAACAAACGAATAAAGTATTTTTAAAGAAAGGTGGACTTCTATTCTTTTTTTTGAAATTCCAATTTCCTTTTCTTTTTTTTCTGCTAAAGTATCTATAAAAACTTCGTGCGGTTCAATATCATTTTCAAGATATCTTTTTCTTTTTTTAAAAAAATTAAATCTGAACATATCTCTTAACAACGACTTTAATTAAAAAAGTAATGATGACTAAAATTAAAATATGAAAACCGATTGGATATAAAGAAAAAACATCAATCCAGAAGCCAAGAAATAGTGATAAAAAATAGCTATCCTTTTTTTGAGGATCTTCTATTAGAGAAAACAAGATCGAAATTAAAAAAAGAACAAAGCAAAATGAGTAAAGAAATAAATAACTAAAAAGAAAACTAGTTAAAAATAAAGATAGTGCTGTTGCAAAAAGAGCAATTAAAGTCACTTTAATTATTTTAAGCTTTTTTTTATTCATCATTCTGTAATAACAACCAAATAGTCAAGGTAACGAGGATTAATATCCTGTTTTACATATGCTTTTGTAAAGTTGTCTACATCATCTCTTATCACTTCAACTATCTCTCCAATAAATATTCCTCTAATGATTGTTTCTTCTACTGGAAGAGTTACTACTCTATCCCCTACTTCTATTTTTTTATCTTGAGGAATAAGATCTAACATTAGAAGATCGTCTTCTGTTCCACTTATAATACCAATTGGAGCATCTTCATTTTGAACTTTTACTTCAAAAAAACTTTTCTTGCTTGCTAATAATAAAACTTTAGAAGAAGTTCCATAATTTTCTATGATTCTTCCTACCAAAACCCCTTCTGGAGTAAGAACAGGATCACCAACCTTTAAGTTATTTTTACTGTGAGATATTATTATTTGAAATCCACTTAAATCTTTTCCAAGGACAGCGCTAATAATTCTTTTTTCATCTTCTTTAATTTCAATATCAACTACTTTTCTAATTATTTGATTCTCTTGCCTTATTTCTTCCATTTTAGATAACTCTACTAAAAGTTTTTTATTTTCAATGCGAAGATCCTTAACTTTGTTTTTCAGTGTGTTAGTATTTTTAAAAGCACTAAAAGTTTCAAAAAAATTACTTCCATTTTTTGTTATTTTTTCTTGTAAAGATCCTGTTATTTTGAAAGTGATGTTTTTAATAACTGAAGATGTTGATGTAAAAAAACTAACTAGTAAAAAAATTATCAGTAAAAAGGCAATAAATAAAAAACGGTTATTTTTCTTAATCATAACTATAATTATAGCAATATATACCTTGTTTGTAAAACAAAAAAACCACTATTGTGGTTTTTTATCTGTATCTTAATTTTGTTTAAGGTCTTTGTAGGGCGACTACCTACTCTCGCCCTTACGGACTACCATCGGCCTTAAAGGATTTCACTTCTGTGTTCGGAATGGGAACAGGTGGAGCACCTTTAGTATAGTCGCCTTACAAAGACCTCAAACATAGAAAATAATAATGACTAACTACTAGCCAAAATGCACGACCGATTAGTACTGCTCAGCTAAAAACATTACTGTTCTTACACTTACAGCCTATCAACCTTGTCATCTTCAAGGGGTCTACGAGTATTAATCTTGGGATGGGCTTCGCGCTTAGATGCTTTCAGCGCTTATCCCTGCCTAACTTAGCTACTCGGCAATGCCGTTGGCACGACAACCGATACACCAGAGGTTAGTTCAACGAGGTCCTCTCGTACTATCGTCAAATTCCCTCAATACTCAACGCCTGTGGTAGATAGGGACCAACCTGTCTTGCGCATGTTAATCTACTGTTACCAGCAGCACGGACTATACCATCACCCAACATCCGAACTTAGGATTATTTATATTCCTTATTCGTGATAGTTTTAAGTTGGAGAGCGGCGTGTTATTCTTTTTTTAAAAAAGAATCTCCTCTTTCGAGTCAGTCTCTACGGGGTCAGCAATCCCTCGTTAGTTAAAAATTTTTCAACAATTTGAGAATTTTGTTTTCTCTTTTTTGAGTAATTTAATTCTTCAAATTTATCAATTTTTCTTGCTAACAAAAGAAAATCTCTTGGATTCTCTACAAGTTCTTTCTCTTGAAGAACTTCTTTTAGTAAAATCCCTTGTTTTCTTTTTAATATTAAATATGGAGACAGTAACTCAAGAACATATAATATTCCTTTCTTATCGCCTATTATATATTCTATTATTCCATCTTTTCTTTTTCTTATATAACCAACACCAAATAATTTTTGAATGCTTTTCATGTAATTTAACTTTTTTTTGGATTGATAAAAGACAATAGATGGTGAAATCTGAAAGCCAAATTTATATGTTTTGTTTGGTTTCAAACGGACATATATACTTCCATCTCCATCTAAAAATCCTGCAATATAAGCTTTTTGAAATGTTTCCATGCCTAATAAGGATTACGACTTCCCTCGGTATTACCCTAACATATGACAGGTTGATTGGCAATAGCCATTACAACTATGTTAGGAGTTCACCGATATGAGCCGCTTTTTCACAAATACTTTAAAAGTATGTTTGCCCATGCAATCTCTCGCATGAGCCGCCATAGTTGACGGTCTTAACCCAGCTCACGTACCTCTTTAATTGGCGAACAGCCAAACCCTTGGGAGCTGCTTCACCCCCAGGATGAGATGAGCCGACATCGAGGTGCCGAACAGAGCCGTTGATATGGACTCTCGGGCCCTACTAGCCTGTTATCCCCGGAGTAGCTTTTAGTTGTTGATCTCCGCATTTTCTATAAAAATACGTCGGTTCACTAAGCCCTACTTTCGTATCTGCGTGGCTTATCTGCCTTGCAGTCAAGCCGGCTTATGCCTTTATACGACAATTCCGATTTCCATCCGGAACTAGCCGACCTTTGGACGCCTCCGTTACTCTTTAGCAGGCAAGCGCCCCACTTAAACTGACCCCCTGACAATGTCCTCCAAATGCTAATTGGAGTTAGAACCAAAATCATAAAAGGGTGGTGTCCCATTGGCGACTCCACTTTGACCGAAATCAAGGTTTCAAAGTCTCCCACCTACGCTTCGCATCTATGATTAAAGCTCACTATCAGGATACAGTGAAGCTTCCGGGGTCTTTCCGTCTAGCCACAGGTAACCGGCATCTTCACCGGTATTGCATTTTCACCGAGCGCCTCGTTGAGACAGCCCCCCAGTCGTTACGCCTTTCGTGCGGGCCGGAACTTACCCGGCAAGGGATTACGCTACTTTAAGACGGTTATAGTTACCGCCGACGTTTACTGGCGCTTCACACACTCAGCCTTGTGCAAGCACAAGACCGGCGAGCTTAACGTTCCAGCACTGGTCAGGCGTCAGCCCCTATACATCCTCTTTCGAGTTAAGCAGGGACCTATGTTTTTAATAAACAGTCGCCAGGGGAACTTTCGCTGCGGCCCAGCCACACCTCGCTATGCTCGGGTAGAATTTTAAATTTGAAATTCTATACCAAACACAGTGAAATATGGCTGGGCAGGCCTTATCCCGAAGTTACGGCCGCTTTATTGCCGAGTTCCTTAACGAGGTTTCACTCGTTCGCCTTAGTACACTTACACTCACCCACCTGTGTCGGTTTTCGGTACGGTTTCATATTATTTAACTCCTTTAACGGTTTTCTAGGAAGATTGCTCACTTAAGTTCATCTCGCATAACGAGACATCCTCTCACTCCATCGGAATAAGAATACAAGTATTCTTAACCCTCAGAGCAAGAACAGAAATCCGATAATCTGATCAAGCTACAAATCTCCGTCTCATTAAAGAAAAATAATAAGAAGGGCTGGAATATTAACCAGCTGTCCATCGGGTACGCCTTTAGGCTTCCCCTTAGGCCCGCCTAACCCTTGGATGATTAACATTGCCAAGGAAACCTTAGGTTTACGGCGTTCCGGTTTCTCACCGGAATTGCGGTTACTCATGCCAACATTCTCACTTCTTTGTTCTCCACTTCAACTCACATCGTAAGCTTCACTGAACAAAGAACGCTCTCCTACCAACCTTATGCAAAGCATAAGATTCCCCATCTTCGGTACCAAACTTTAGTCCCGTAAATCTTCGGTGCAAAACTCCTTAACCGGTAAGCTGTTACGCACTTTTTAAAGGATAGCTGCTTCTAAGCTAACCTTCCGGTTATCTCTGGAAAATCACTTCCTTTAACACACTTAGTTTGGGTTTAGGGACCTTATATTGGGGTCTGGGCTGTTTCCCTTTCGAACATGGAGCTTAGCCCCCACATTCTGACTGCCTTTAGTATTAATAATCCTAGTATTCGGAGTTTGGTTGGAAAAACTAGGCAAAAGCCCCCGTAGTTCCATTCAGTGCTCTACCCCTAGAACTTACTAAAGACGCTAGTCCTAAAACTATTTCGGAGAGAACCAGCTATTACCAAGCTCGATTAGCTTTTTACTGCTTACCACAGGTCATCCCAAGATATTGCATCATCTACGGGTTCGGACCTCCTCTTGTATCTCTACAAGGTTCATCCTGCCCATGGTAAGATCGCTTGGCTTCGGGTTCTGCCACACCAATGAATTTCGCGCTATTAACACTCGGTTTCCCTACGCCTCCATCCCGGAAGGACTTAAGCAAACTGATATGACAGACTCGTTGGCTCATTCTGCAAAAGGCACGCAGTCACTTCAATATAATTGAAGCTCCTACTCCTTGTAAGCTAATGGTTTCAGGTTCTATTTCACCGCCCTCAACGGGCTACTTTTCACCTTTCCCTCACGGTACTGGTTCACTATCGGTGATGTCACGGTATTTAGCCTTAGCAGATAGTCCTGCTATATTCCCACCAAGTTATCGTGCTCGATGGTACTCAGGAGTAAATACAAAGAGCGAAAAATTGCTTTCGTTTACGGGGCTGTTACCCTCTATGGCTGTCCTTTCCAAGAACATTCAACTAACAATTTTTACTTTTAAACTCTCTCCAAAAGGAAGTATTTATCCTACAACCCCTTTTATGCAAGCACAAAAGGTTTGGGCTATTCCCCTTTCGTTCGCCACTACTAAGGGAATCACTATTGTTTTATTTTCCTCCGCTTACTGAGATGTTTCACTTCAGCGGGTACGCTTCTGAATCGCACGATTCAGATACTTAAGATTAACTCTTAAGTGGGTTCCCCCATTCGGAAATCTCCGGATCGTAGGTTGCTTACCACCTCCCCGAAGCTTATCGCAGGCACGCCACGTCCTTCATCGCCCGGACATCCCAAGGCATCCACCATTAGCCTGTAAATGCATTTTGGCTAGTAATTAGTAATTACTATTTTTTTTAAGTATAGAATAAAAATACTAATATTCTACACTCTTCTGTGTCTATTTTTTGTTCGGAGTATAGAATAAAATAATATTTATATTCTATACTCCCCCCCTATATTCAGTTGTTTAAAGTTCGGCGGAACAACCGCATACCACAAAATTAATTCTGAGGTATATTGTTGTTTATTTATATTACTCTTCCAAAAAAAAACCGCAGGAAAGCGGATTGAAAAATCTTTCCAGTTATTTTTTTATATTTAAATATCAGTAATATACATTAAGAAATATTTACTATTTATTAATAATACATAGTTTATCAAAATTAAAAAAAATGTCAAGAGCTGTTGTACAATGCAAAAAGAGGCTGAGACAGCCCCTTTTGCAGAAAATGCATGAGCTTATCATAATTGAGATAATGATAATCAAAATAATTAAGGAGCTAAGCTCCTTAATACTTTCTGTTATTCTGAACGGAGCGTAGAACAACACTGTCATTCTGAACGGAACGAAGTGGAGTGAAGAATCTCATGGTCTCTACAAAGATGATGGGATTCTTCACTTCGTTCAGAATGACAGAGAAAAGAAATCAAACAATTAAAGAAAGAGTTAGAAAAATACAAAAACTAACTCATAAAAAAATGTTATATGTGTCACATAAGGCATTTTTTAT
>JAYEKQ010000011.1:0-4212 GCA_034661095.1 Patescibacteria group bacterium
ATAAAAAATGCCTTATGTGACACATATAACATTTTTTTATGAGTTAGTTTTTGTATTTTTCTAACTCTTTCTTTAATTGTTTGATTTCTTTTCTCTGTCATTCTGAACGAAGTGAAGAATCCCATCACCTTTGCATAAACCATGAGATTCTTCACTACGCTTCGCTCCGTTCAGAATGACAGAAAGTATTAAGGAGCTTAGCTCCTTAATTATTTTGATTATCATTATCTCAATTATGACAAACTTACGCATTTTCTGGAAAAGGGGCTGTTTCAGCCTCATTTCAGTCTCATCTTGTATTATATAATTTTATGGGTTGACTTATTTTTTGTAGAAAGTATTATAGAAGTATGGTTTTATCTCAGTTATCAATTTTTTTGCCTTTAATTGTTGCCACCACTCTGGGGGCTTTTATTGGGCTTGAGAGAGAATATAAAAACAAGCCAGCGGGAATGAAAACGCATGCTCTTGTTTCTTTGGGAGCTGGGTTTTTTATGATTTTGGGTGATCATATTTTTTTCAACTTTGCAAATATGGGAGGTAGTTATGATCCTTCTCGTATATTAGCGTCGGTTATTGTAGGAATCGGGTTTATGGGCGGGGGATTGATTATGAAGAAAGATTTTCAAGTGGAAGGATTAACCACCGCTGCTGGAATGTGGATTGCGGCAGCAGTTGGGGTAGCAGCAGGAATGGAACTTTATATGCTTGCTTTCTTTGTAACACTTCTTACTCTCTTTATTTTTCATATAGTTGGAGGATTTGAAGATAGGTTTATAAGAAATAGGTAGTAATAAAATAAAAAATATGTTTGATCAATTAAAACAAGCAAAACAACTATACAAACTTCAAAGCGAATTAAAAAAAGAAAAAATTACTGCTGAAGAAAATGGGGTAGTGATAACTGTTAACGGAAAGATGGAGGTGGATGTCGTTAAACTTAATCCAGATATTTCTATTGAAGATCAACAAAAAGCAGTTAAATCTTGTTTTAATGAAGCAATGAGAAAAGTGCAGATGATTGCAGCACAAAAAATGCAATCAATGCGATAAAAAATATGCCTGAAAATGAAGAGTTTAAATTTAAAGAGATAAGTGAAGAGGTGACAAAAGAGTATCACCAAGAAAAAGAACAGGAAGAAAAACAAGATTATAGCGAAGTTGAAAAAGAAGAGCTAACTGATTCATCAGCTCAAGCTCCTGCTTTTACTTATCAAGGAAAGGAAGAACTGAAAAAGAAAGAAGAAGATAAAAAAACAGTTGTCAAAGAAAAAATAAAAAACCTTTTAAGATTAGCAGAGGAGAAAGGATTACAATACTCTATTAAGCAGGCCGAAAAAGAAAATGACCCTTTTCTTTTGGATCTATATCATGATGTTTTAGCAAAGAACACTGATTATAAAAAGTATCTAAAAGAGTAAACACATCTCAATGTCTTACACTCCTTATTTTAATATTATAATTCCTATTATATCGCTTTTTTTAATAATAGTGGCGCTTTTTTTTATTTTTAAAAAAAGAAAAAAGAACACCTTAGATAGAAGTTTGTATATGTCACTTTTTCTTGTGAAGTTGCCTCGTTATGATAAAGAAAGCGAAGACAAGAAAGAAGAAGAAAAAAAACTAATATCAAGAATGGAGCAGTTTTATTCAAATTTTATCTATCTTGATAAAGGAGAAAGTTTTCTTACAAGATTTTTTTACGGATTTCCACGAATGACAATGGAGATAGCATCAGAGATCGGACAAGGAGACATCTCTTTCTATATCGCTGTTCCAACAGATTATGAAAACTCGCTTGGAAAGTATGTTCAAGGAGTTTATTCAGGGGCGGTTGTTGAAAAGATGCCTGATGATTACACTGTTTTTGAGCCGGAGAGTGAAGTTTCTGCTTCTTATGTGACTCAAAAAGAGTGTTTTTTTGTTCCTATTAACACCTATGAAGATCTTGGAAGGGATCCTTTAGAGCCGATAGTTAACTCTGTAAGTAATATAAGTGCTGACGAGGGAGCAGCGGTACAGTTTGTGATAAGACCAACTCTTTTTAGTTTTCGGGACAAGGGAGAAAAGTTCTTAAAGATGATTAATGAAGAAGGAAAGAACATAAATGAAGCTTTTTCTAAAATTAAAGAAGGTAGTTTTTCAAAAATTTTAAAAGAAACAGCAAGTGTTTTCTTTTCATCTAGTAAACAAGAAAATGATTATTCAAAAAATCCTGGAGTTGATGTTGCTACTATTGATCTTGTTAGAAAAAAAATATCAAAATCAGGATTTGAAGTTAATGTTCGGCTCATCGGAGTGGCAAAAGAAAAAAGGAGAGCAGATGAGATTTTAGGTAATATTGAAAGTGGATTTTCACAGTTTTCTTCCTCCGTTAATGGTTTTGATTTAAAACGATTAAAAAATAAAAAACAGTTGAAAAAAATAATTTACGATTTCAGTTTTCGTAACTTTAATAAAAATAACACAGTTATCTTAAACACAACTGAACTAACAAGTATTTATCACTTTCCTCTCTCACACATAGAAAGCCCTTATATCAAGTGGGTTAAAACAGTGGAGGCTCCACCTCCTTCCGAGCTTCCGACAGAGGGAGAGGTTCTTCTTGGTGAAGCAGTTTATCGTGGAGAAAAAAAGCCAGTCTATATTGCCTCTGAAAAAGATCGTTCTCGTCACTTCTATATAATAGGACAAACAGGAGTTGGTAAGTCAACAATAATGAGAGAGATGATAAGGCAAGATATTAAGAATGGAAAAGGGGTAGGAGTAGTTGATCCTCATGGAGACTTAATAGAAGATACTCTTGCAAATATTCCAAAAGAAAGAGTTGATGATGTTGTTCTTTTTGAGCCATTTGATAGAGAACGACCTTGTGGATTAAATATGTTGGAGTGGGAAACTCCTGAACAACGGGATTTTGCAATATCAGAAATGATAATGATATTTAATCAACTATTTGATCAATCAATGATTGGGCCAATGTTTGAGTATTATATGAGAAATGCGATGGCAGCGCTTTCTGCTGACAAAGATGATATTGGAACAATTGTTGATATTCCAAGAATGTTTACTGATGATGCTTTTATGGAAAAGAAGGTTTCCAAGGTTTCTAATCATATCGTTCGTGATTTTTGGCTTAAAGAGTGGAAACAGACAACCGGTCAAACAAAATCAGATATGCTTGGTTATGTTGTTTCAAAGATTGGAAGATTTGTTGCTGATGAAATGATGAGAAATATTATTGGACAACAGAAGTCGGGATTTTCCATAGACAAAATAATGGACGGGAAAAAGATATTTTTAGCAAACTTATCAAAAGGATTAACCGGAGAACTGAACAGTTCTTTATTAGGAATGATACTTGTTTCAAAAATGCAGATAGCAGCGTTAAAAAGAGCACAAATAATAGAAGAAGAGAGAGTGCCCTTTTATCTTTATATTGATGAGTTTCAAAACTTTACAACCGACAGTATCTCAGTGATATTATCAGAGGCAAGAAAGTATAAGCTGAATCTGATTCTTGCTAACCAGTATATACCACAACTAAAAGAAGAAATAAAGAATGCAGTGGTTGGAAATGTTGGAAATATGATATCTTATCGTATTGGAGTGGATGATGCAGAGTTTTTTGAAAGACAGTTTAAACCAGAGTTTTCAAAGTTTGACTTAGGTGGTATTGATAATTATCAATATATAATCAAGATGATGATTAATGGAAAAATATCTTCTCCATTTAAAGTGGTAGCTCCACTTCCGATTTCAGGAAGTAAAGAAATAGCAGAGGCAACAAGAAAAATATCAAAATTAAAATATGGAAAGCCACGAAACTTAGTAGAGCAAGACATAAAAGCGCGTGCCAACCTTTAACTTAGGAGGTTGTTGCTTTAAATATTTTTTTACTCTATAATTAAAATAAGTATTAAATTTTTAATAATAAAAATATGGAAAACAAAGAATCAACAAAAGATCCAAACACAACGGAACAAGAAAATGAAAAAGTAGAGTCAGAAAAAAACAAAACGGAAGAGAGCGATGTTGCAGAAGAAGAATCAACAAAAGAAATCGATTTAAGTACTCCAGAAGGACGACAAGCTAAAATTGAAAGAGAGATGCCTGATGAAGAAGAACACAATAATGATAATCAAGAAAGTATTCAAGATCAAGAGAACTTTGAAACAAAACTTGATTTAGAAGAACTTGAAATGAAATTTA
>JAYEKQ010000012.1:0-3557 GCA_034661095.1 Patescibacteria group bacterium
AATCCCACACTCTAAAAAAAACAAAAAAAAATGCCTTATGTGAAAAATGTCATAGGTGTCACCTATGGCATTTTTTATTGACACAAGTTACACTGATCTGTACCCCAAAAAGTGGGCACATTAAAAATGTCCACTTTTTGTATTCAAGAAATATTTAAGCTTGTTGACACCAGGTGTCAACAAGCATTTTACTGTCATTCTAAGGCAAAACCCCCATGTCCATTCCCGGGTTGGACATGGGAACCGTTATCAATCCCCGAGGTGAGACCTCGGGAAATCTCGGGAAATCTCCCTCGTTATTTTGAATGGAGCGTAGCGGAATAAAAAATCTCATTATTTTTGTAAACACTCTGAGATTTTTTATTCCATTCAGAATGACAATAAGGTTTCCATAGGTGATACTTGGACACTTGGACACTCCACGAGAGATTGCCACAGGCTAAAGCCCTCGTAATGACAGTGGAATACCTTGAAATATATTTTTTTATTCGTGTCCATTAAACGGGGTATACTTCAATATTACCTCTGGAATTTTTTGCATGAAAGAGAAAAATAGATTAAAATAAAGTATTATGGGTGAAAAAATAAGAGCAAAAGTTTTTATATCAGGAAAAGTACAGGGTGTTTTTTTTAGAGATAGTGCTCAAAAAAAAGCTGTTTCTCTTGGTCTCTCTGGCTGGGTGAGAAATTTGGATGACGGAAGGGTAGAAGTTCTTTTTCAAGGAGAAAGCGAGAGAGTTAGAGATATGATTTTGTGGGTTCATAAAGGTCCTGAGTTTGCGATAGTAGATGACACTAATATTATTTTTGAAGATTATAAAGAAGATTTTGATAATTTTGAAGTGAGATGAAAGTATTTGTTTCTGTTAAAACTAAAGCTAAAGAGGATAAAGTTGAAAAGATTGACGAAGATCACTTTAAAGTAAAGGTTAAAGAGCTTCCTGTTGATGGAAAGGCAAATAAAAAAGTGATGCGCTTGGTTGCTAACTACTTTAAAGTTCCAATTTCTAATATCAGCATTACTTCTGGCCACAAAAGTTCAAAAAAAAGAATAAAAATAATTTAAAAAAAGCATCGGAGGGGCGGAGTGTCTAATGCTAAAATAATGTTTATGTTTGAGAGAGTCAAGGATGTTAATTTATCAACAATAAAAGAGATAGAGCTTCAGGCTTCAAAATATCCTGATGCTGTTTCTTTAGCACAGGGAATTCCTGATTTTGATACTCCGGATTTTATCAAAAGAAGAGTAGAAAGAGCTTTAAAGAGGGGAGTAGTTGCAAAATATTCTTTATCTCCCGGACTTCCTGAGTTAAGAGAGTTAATAGAAGAATCTCTAGAAAAAGAAAATATGTTTTATGATTGGGAGAAGGAAATTTTAGTGACAGCAGGATCAATTCAAGGAATTACAGCAACAGTTATGGCGATAACTAATTATGGAGATGAAGTTATAATTCCTGAACCAACATATACTAGTTATCAAGAAGTAATAAAACTTGCTGGATGTAAGCCAGTTTTTGTTCCTTTAAATGAAAAAGAAGGATGGAGTTTTGACATAGAAAAGTATAAGAAGGTTATTACTAAAAAAACAAAAGCTATTTTTTACTGTAACCCCAACAATCCAACAGGCACTATATATAGTAAAAAACAGTTATTAGAATTAGCAGAATTAGCAGAAAAACATAATCTTTTCCTTATATCAGACGAAGTTTATAAAGATTTTATTTATGATGAAAAAAAGTTTTTCTCTTTAGCTGAACTTCCAGAGTTAAGAAAAAGAGTTATAAGAATCTTTTCTTTCTCTAAAGCATTTGCGATGACTGGATGGAGGATTGCGTATCTTCACAGCGACGAAGAAAATATAAAAGAAATAATAAAAGTTCACGACAGTTTGGTTACTTGCGCTCCAGTTATATCACAGTACGGAGCAATGGGAGCACTGGAAATTGAGGAGGAGAAGATAAACGAGTTTAAAGAGAGATACAAGAAAAGAAGAGATATGATGTGTAAAAGAATTGAAAAGTTAAACAGTGTTTTTAGTTTTGTTAAGCCGGACAGCTCTTATTATATTTTTCCCAAGATAAATCCAGAAGTAGCTGATGTTAAGAAAAAAAAGAAAGTTGTTGATTCAAGAGAATTTGCCTTTTGGTTACTTAAAAAAAGTCAAGTGGCAGTTGTTCCGGGGGTTGCCTTTGGACCGAATGGAGAAGGACACATCAGATTAAGTTTTGGAAGAAAGGAAGAAGACATTTCAGATGCTTTTAATCGTTTAGAAAAATTATTTTTATAAAAATGAAGTTTATTTTAAAAATATTTTTAAAGTATTACTTGAAAGTAATAACAAAGATTGTGCTTTTTATTCACAAGCCAGTTGTGGTTGCAGTAGCAGGGAGTACAAATAAAAGTTTTGTTAAAAAAGAAGTAAAAAAAAAGTTAGAAGAAGTTGGTTTCAGCGTAAGAGCTAATCCAAAAAACTTTAATACTGAGATAGGTTTGCCATTATCAATTCTTTATCTTCCAAGCGGATATAATGAGTATAAAAGGTGGATTCCAGCAATTTTAAAAGCACCACTAAAAATATTCCAAAAAAAGTTTCCTGATTTTTTGGTTTTAAGTTTAGGATCTTCAGATAAAGGAGATATGAACTACTTGCTATCTATAATAAAACCAGATATTTCTATTATCACCAATATAACGCAGAGATACAAAGAAGGATTTTCTGATATGAATAATTTAGTTGACGAATATCAAATTTTAGCAAAAAAAACAAGAAAGGAAGGAGTGCTTGTTCTTAATATTGATAATTATAGAGTAAGAGAAGTAGGGGAGAATAAAAAACAAAAGATATTATATTACGGAACCAATAAAGACGCTGATATCTTTATTTCAAAAATAGAAAAAAACAAAAAAGGACAAAAAGTTTCAATAAAACAACAGGGAAGAAAAAAAGATTATCAGATAAACAAATTTGGAGAACATCACGCTTATGCTTTTGCAGTTGGTCTTGCAATGAAAGAGCTTTGTGGTAAGGATTAAGAAGGAGTGTAGTTTTTTGTGTCCAAGGTCTCACCTTGGGTATTTTTGTTAAATCAAAAGCTGTTGACACTAGGTGTCAACAGCTTTTTGCTTGTTTGTTTGAAAGTTGTTATAATAAAGATAATAAAAAGTTTATAATCCAAAACGATAATCAGAGATAATTATGCCAAGTTTTATAACAAATAACGAAACAAGAGACCTGAAAAAGCGTTTAGTAGAACTTATTTCTAAAAGCGAGGAGCTGAAATTTTTAGTCGGCTTTTTTTATTTTTCCGGAATTACTGAATTGTATTCATCTTTGAAAGAAAAAGAAGGAGATATAAAATTAAGAATATTGGTTGGACTTGAGGTAGATAATCTTCTTTCCGGGATGATTGTTGAATGTGCTAACGCTAAAGACAAAAAAGAGGTAAGTAGAAGAGATATAGAAAACAATTTTATAAACTCTGTCAGAAAATCTTTGAATAGCGATGATTTTGATAGACAAGAATTTTATGAGCAGATTGATTTTTTTATTGATTTGA
>JAYEKQ010000013.1:0-3345 GCA_034661095.1 Patescibacteria group bacterium
AAAAGAAAAAATAAGTCCAAAAATATGGCCAGAAGATCTTGGTCAAGATTTTCGCGAAAGTTTACACAAATCTTTTCAATCAATCGGAAAATCGGTAACTTCTATTATTGGAAACTCTATAATGATTATTGTTAAAGCGCTTGAATGGATAGTATATATAACAATAGTAATTATTTCTCTTGGACTGTTCGTAACAATGTTAAGAAAAATATACAAAGTAATAAAAAAATAAAAAAAAATAAAACTTTCCCCATGTCCAACCCCGGGTTGGACATGGGTTTTTTTTGTTAAAACTTTTTATTATACTTTATTTGTGATAAAATTAAATTATGGAAACTCTTAAGAAACAGTCATTGTTTTGGGATGTGGATTTGAAAGAAATTGACCCAGAAAATCATAAAAACTTTATTGCGAGAAGGATTTTTGGAAGAGGAGATTTAGAAGATTTAAACTGGGCTATTGATTTTTACGGTTTGGATTTGTTAAAAGATATTTTTTTAAAAGAAGCCCATAAAATTGACTATAAGTCTCAAAATTTTTGGTTATTATATTTTAATATTGATAAAAAAGAATGCACAAAGAAGTAATCAATAAGAGAACATATCGTGTTTTGGAAAAAATAAAACAAACCATTTTATGAAGGAAGAACTAGATTTAGTAAAAAAATTTCATAAAAAGTTCAATGCTCTTATCTCAGATAAGCCGTCACTGATTCCAGAGGATCGTGTTGTGTTACGACACCGTTTAATGAAAGAAGAAGTTGAAGAATATCTTATCGGAGCTAAAAAAGGAGATATAGAAAATATTGCAAAAGAGTTAACAGATGTTCTTTACACTGTTTACGGAACTATTATTGAACACGGATTACAAGACAGAATGGAAAAGATATTTCAAGAGGTTCACAGATCACAGATGAGTAAAGATTACCATCAATATAAAATGATAAAAGGAAAAAACTATACTGAGGCAGATATTAAAAAAATAATTAAAAGCAAATAAAATCCCCAAGGTCTCACCTCGGGAATTTTTTTAACTTGATTTTTTACTGCTTTTATTATATAATTTTATATTAGAAGGGAGGAAAAGTACTCTAAAAATGATATATAACTAACAAAACGAAAGGAGGAAAAGATGGAAAATTTCGTTGATCGTTACTGTGAAAAGGTTGCAATGAAGGAGTCAATCCTTTGCGTTGGTCTGGATCCGACTATCGAACATGTTCCACCCAAGATGAGATCGGGAGATGCTGTTGCTGACATTGAAAGATACCTTTTTAATGTTATCGATATTGCTAGTCCGATGGTACCGGTCATTAAGCCCCAGATCGCCTATTATTCTGCTCTGGGAAAAGGCGGTGAAGAAATGTTAGAACGCTTGATTTCATACGCACACTCTAGAGGTCTTCTTGTTATTCTTGATGCCAAGCGGAGTGATATTGGCAAAACAATGGAAAAGTACGGCGAAGAAGTGTTTGAGAGGTATAAAGTGGATGCCTGCACTTTTGTTCCTTATCTCGGGCTGACATTTGATCCGTCCTGGATTAAGTGGCTACAGCAAGGCCGAATGGTAATATCTATGATTCGCACCAGTAACCCTGAAGCGGTAATCCTTCAAGATGAGGAACTGAAAGATGGGAAACTGGTTTATGAATACATAGCTTGGCTTGTAGCTCGGTGGAATGCTAAGGTGGCCGAGAAAACCAAAGGAAAAGGATCTGTCGGAGGAGTTGTCGGCGCAACATGGCCAGAGGAAACTCTGAAGTGTCGTCAGATTGCTGGCGATGAAGTTTTCTTTCTGATTCCGGGCTATGGTGCTCAAGGTGGCGGAGCTGATGTAGCTGTTAGCGGGCTGCTTAACAGCCACGGTAAAATTATGGGAACTGTCAACAACTCAAGAGGAATCACCCTTTATAGCTGGTGGGATAAGATCAGGAAAAGATCTAAAGAAGGGAATCCATTTGATCTTATTAGAGCAGAGATTCAAGATTCAAATAATGAACTTATTACTGCCGCTAACAAACTTATTACTGCCGCAAATATCTAATTTGGTTATTTTATCTTTTAACACAACAAGGGGCTTTGGAACTTTTTCTGAAGCCCTTCTTTTTTTTACCCATACTTCTATGTATACCCTCGGGGGTATATATGGGTTTTTGTTTGTAAAAAGTGTTTTGATAAAGTAGAATGTATATAATAATAAAAAAATATTCTAAGCGGAGATTAAAAATAAAATGGATTTTTTAAATTTTTTTAAAAGTAGAGAAAATCAATGTTAGAATTTATCAAGCATAGAATAAGTTAAAGTTATCCAATGTTTGATTTTAAAAAGATGTTTTTATTAACCTCTCTTAAGAGAAGAGAATATCTGCAAAATAAGGAAGAAGCCCGAAAACTGGTTCATCAAAAAATAGAATATTTTAATAGTTTTTATGGATACGAATTTAATCGGATAAGCATTAAAAATCAAAAAACCAGATGGGGGAGTTGTTCTAGTAAAAGAAATTTAAATTTTAATTACAGAATACTGTTTTTACCCGAAGAGCTGTGTGATTATGTCATTGTTCACGAACTTTGTCACTTAAAAGAGCTCAATCACTCAAGCAATTTTTGGAAGTTAGTATCAGTGACTATAACTAACCATAAAGAAAAGAGAAAGAAACTCAACAACACAAAATTAAAAGAATACAAAACCATCTTTGAAAAGAAAATATAAAAAAATCCCAAGGTCTCACCTTGAGAATTATTAATGCGTGATTGCTCAATAAAACAAAAAAGGCTACTTCATAAAGCGAGTGGTCTTTTAATTCGGTTATATGAGAATAGCGACATTTATGTTTGTTGACACCAGGTGTCAACAGTTTCATTATTTTTTTCTCATGTATATTCCCAAGGGTGTAGGGGTTTTTATTTGTCAAAAGCACTTTGATGGGGTAGGATATATATAATAAATAAAGAAAAGGAGATGTCAAAAATAAAAGATTTATACAAAAATGACAGACCTAGGGAGAAATTGATTGATGGAGGGTTGTAATATTTTAAAAATAATATTTTTCTAAAATAAAATAATTATGAATTTGTCTGATAACGAAAAAAGAGATATTCAAAAATATATTGAAATAAGGAAGCCATTGCCAGAGAAATATAGATTTTTGCTTTTTGAAGACAAAAAAGAAGTTGAGCTTGTTTGGAATGGAAAGACAAATGAAGTGACTAATGTAGTTTTGCCTTTTCAAACAATTGAGCAACCTGAATATCCTCAGGTTTTCCTGTTCCTTTGAAATAATAGTACAACAACGCCGCGGTGAATCTACGGGCAAACCTGTCAAGAGGTTCATCCCTTACCTCC
>JAYEKQ010000014.1:0-2974 GCA_034661095.1 Patescibacteria group bacterium
CGAAGTGAAGCGTGGCAATCCCATCATTCTTGCAATTTCCATAGGTGACACCTATGGCATTCCATAAGAGATTACCACGGTCGCAATGACAGTGAAATACCTTGAAATGTGTCTTTTTATCCGTGTCTATTAAACGGGGTATACTTCAAACCTGTATCATTTTTTCTTTCTTGAATTTTTTGTTTTGCGGTATTATTAGAATATGTTAAATAATCAAAATATAGAATCGGTGGGAGTCCTGGGCTCCTACCGCTTGTTGTTATCGTTTTTGTTTTGGGTTATAATTAAAATTATATGGATAATAATAACTTAAAAAACAAACAATTAGAGGAGAGAAATGAGAGAGTGAGGAAGATTGAGATGATAAAAGAGAAAGGTGTTAATCCTTATGCTGAAAGGTATGAAAGAACACACTCTTTAGAGGATGCTAAAAAATTAGATTTAGGAAGTGAGGTCAGTGTTGCTGGTAGAATTGTTCTTTCAAGAAATATGGGTAAGATGGGTTTTTGTCATATTTTAGATTCTTCTGGAAAAATTCAGTTGGTTTTGAAGGCAGATGAGATGGGTGTTAAAGAGCAAAAAAGTTTCTTCAAGATAATCAGTATTGGTGATTTTATAGGTGTTAAAGGGGAAATATTTAAAACTCAAAAAGGAGAAATTTCTGTTTTAGTCAAAGAATATATCTTCTTATCAAAAGCACTAAGACCTCTTCCAGAAAAATGGCACGGACTAAGTGATACCGAAGAAAAATATAGAAAAAGATACTTAGATCTGATTTCAAACAGAGAAACTTTTGATAGATTTAAATTTAAAAGCGATTTTGTTTGGGAACTAAGAAAGTTTTACAAAGAAAACGGGTTTGATGAGTTAGAAACCCCAGTTTTATCAAACTCAGCCTCTGGCGCTTTGGCAAAGCCGTTTAAAACTCACTATAACTCTTTAGATTTGGATGTTTATCTTCGTATTGCTCCTGAAATATACTTAAAAGAGGCTATTATTGGTGGATTTGATAAGATATTTGAAGTGGCAAAAGTTTTTAGAAATGAAGGAATGGATCCAAGTCACTTACAAGAATTTACAATGATTGAACACTATTGCGCCTACTGGAACTTTGAAGATAATATGGATTTCACTGAAAAAATGTTTACTGAGGTTATTGAAAAACTAATTGGAACTTTAAAGATAGAAATTTACAACAAGAATGATGAACTGATAGAGGTTGATTTATCTACTCCTTGGAGAAAAGTTTCTTTTAGAGAACTTCTTTTAGAAGATTGTGGGATTGACATTGACCAGTATCAAAATGTTGAGAGTTTAAGAAAAGCGATAAAAGAAAAAGAAATAAAAATAGATGATATGGAAAAACTTGGTCGTGGAAATTTGATTGATAGTTTGTATAAAAAAGTTTCAAGACCAAAGTTAGTAAATCCGGTATTTCTAATAAATCATCCGATAGATCTTTCTCCTCTTGCCAGAAAGAATGATGAAAACGAGATGATAACTGACCGATTTCAGTTGATTATAAACAGCTGGGAGATTGTTAACGCATATAGTGAGTTGATTGATCCAGTTAATCAGAAAGAAAGATTCTCAGAACAAGTTGAAGCAAAAGAGATGGGAGATGAAGAAGCAATGGACAAAGATGATGATTACCTTGAAGCGATGGAGTATGGAATGCCACCAGTATCAGGATGGGGGATGGGAGTAGAAAGAATAGTAGCACTACTAACAAAACAAAAAAATCTAAGAGATGTGGTTCTTTTCCCACTACTAAGACCAAAAGAATAGAACAGGCAGTTATATTTAATTAAAATAATAATTTAAATTTTAAAAATGATTAATTTTGATGACTTTAAAAAAGTTGACTTAAGAGTTGGAAGAGTGGTTCAAGCTGAAAAAGTTGAAAAATCAGACAAGCTACTTAAGTTGATGATTGATATTGGAGAAGAAGAGGATAGGCAAGTTTTAAGCGGAATTGCAAAATCTTATGATCCTGAAGATTTAATTGATAAAAACATTATTTTGGTTGCTAATTTAGAACCAAGAAGTATTATGGGATTTGAGAGCAGGGGGATGGTTCTAGCGATTGGAACTGAAAACGGAGTTGTATTAGTTTCGTCAGAAAAAGAAACTGACTTAGGGCTACAAGTAACATAAATATTTATGAAAAACAAAAAAACAATTATTATTTTTTCTATAGCGTTTATTTTTCTTTTTATCATTGCTTTAATGGTTCTTTCAAAAGAAAATGAAGAAACAAAAGATGAATTTATAGAAGAAAGTAGTGAAGTCGTTATTGGAAAAATAAAAGTAGCAGTCTCTCCAACTTTTTATCATCTTTTTCAAGATTTGAAAGACAATAATAATATAGAAGTTTTTGAAATAGATTCAACACTGGAAGGATTAGATCTGATGGAGAGAGGAGTGGTTGATGTTGCCGTTCTTGGAAGACCCTTAAGAGAAGAAGAATTACCGCTATTATCAGAAGTAGTAGGAGAAGGATATGATTTTATATACAAAGAAGAGATGGTAATTTCTGAAGAAGAGATGAGTGAGATAGTTTTTTACACCGATCTTGAGACTGAAAAAATAATTAATGATTTTAAACAAATTACAAGTAGAAACATAGTAAAAATAGAGGACATAGAAAATTATATAGAAAAAGGAATAGTAATTACTTCCATAGATGGTTTTTTGGTTAGAGAAGTGGTTCACATTTTGAAAGAAGATGGATCAAGAGTTCGTCTCTCAAGATTACCAAGAGTTTACTATTTCAAAGAAATACCAAGAAAAAACTTAGATTATCTAATAGATTTGATAAACAATAAAAAAGAGGTATAATAATATTATTATTAAACTAATATAAATATAAAAATGGATTTTCAGCATAAAGCGTTAAATTGGGCGAAGGGTCACAAAAAGACTTCAATATTTCTTTTATTAATACTTGCTGTTGTTTTAATTTCTTTTGTAT
>JAYEKQ010000015.1:0-2870 GCA_034661095.1 Patescibacteria group bacterium
ATTCTTCACTTCGTTCAGAATGACAGAGAAAAGAAATCAAACAATTAAAGAAAGAGTTAGAAAAATACAAAAACTAACTCATAAAAAAATGTTATATGTGTCACATAAGGCATTTTTTATTGACACAAGTTGCACTGATCTGTATCACAAAAAATGGATACATTAAAAGTGTCTACTTTTTGGGGTACAGATCATACATAAGACACTTTTTTTGGTTTTTTTGTTTCTTTATTTTAGGAGATCTGCTAGTTGTTTTATGAATGACACTACTACTGCAGGTGCCATTAAGCTGTAACTTTTTACTCCGTTTTCGTCTTCAAATGTCCAAGGAGTTTCTTTTGTCTCAACTTCTTTTGTTTCTTTGTTATAAACATAGTTGTATTCAGGGGTAAGCTCATACTGAGAAACAAGCTCTTCTGCTTTATCAACAGGAACAGAGTTTCTAAGAAGTATTTTTGGCACTCCGTAAAGATTAAACGCTTGCTTTATTAAATGCTCGTCCATTTCCAATCTTTCACTTATCGGACCAGTTCCTTTCTCATCACCCTCTTTTCCAACCATTCTTCCTCCATTACATCCTGGAGCGTCACAAACAAGGTGAAACTCATCACTTGCTTCATCATATTCAATTTTTGATGTTGGTAAAAGTTTTAAGCTTCTTGATGTTCCACAAACAGGACATATTCTTCTCCATTTTATTCTTTCATCAATAACTTTTGTTGGAACATCAATTAAAGTAAAGTAATCGGCATCATCACGATATCCAACAAGATCACGGAAGAATAAAGAGTAGGAAATCTGATCCATATTGCGAGGGAAGCCATCAATAAATAAAGTTTTTTTCCCTTTTTTACCAATCTCTCTTTTTACTAAAGTAAGAATAAAGTCAGTTGGAAGAAGTTTTGTAGTGCTTCTTCCTTCAAGAATTTCCATTATTTCTTCTATAGAATTCCATCCACGGTAATTTTCTTCAAGATAGGCAATCAGTTCTTTCTTTTTTTCTTCATCTTTAACCTCTTTGTCAATGTCTCTTATCATATCTCCAATAGAAAAGTGTTCTATTCTTTCTGGGTCAATAATTTCAGCAAACATCTTGGAATATGTTCCTTTTCCAGAACTTTTTTTACCTAAAAGATAAACGATAAAAGAATCTTTTTTAAGGTGCTCTCTTATCTTTTCAATTTCTGGCTTTGCTTTGAACAAAAAATACTCCTCTCTTCCCTTAGGATCTGAAAGATCAAACGGACGATCATCCGATACTTTTGTTTTAAAAATCGGAAATTCAATATCCTTCATCTTTGTAAATCTGCTTTTATATGTATTAACAACTTCTAACAGATATTATTATTTTTAATAATTTCTAATGCTTCTTCTGGGGTGTCAACCAATTGAAATATTTTAAGGTTTTCCTCTTTTATTGTTTTATACTTATGACAAAGGTCGTTCTCTATCCAGTCAAACAAAGGTTGCCAAAATTCTCTTCCTATTGCCACCACAACAATACCTCCATCTATTTTTTTTGTTTGAATAAGAGTAATCATTTCAAAAAATTCGTCAAGTGTTCCAAATCCTCCAGGGAAGAATAAATACCCTGAAGAGGCAAAAGAAAGCATCACTTTACGAGCAAAAAAGTAATGAAAACTTATTGATTTTGTTAGATAATCATTGGCTCTTTCTTGGGTTTCTATCTGAATGTTTATTCCTACTGATTTTCCTTCTGGTTCGTAAGCTCCTCGGTTTGCTCCTTCCATTATTCCTGGACCACCTCCAGTCACAACCCAGTATCCTTCCTTTGAAAGCAGTTCTCCCATTTTTCTTGCTTTTTGATAATCAGGATTATTCTCATCAAAGGAACTTGATCCAAAAATAGTAACTGATTTATCAAAACTAGAAACAAACTGAAATCCGTCAACAAACTCCGCCATTATTCTAAATATTCTCCACTGAAAAGTTTCTCGAAAATCCTCCTTAATAGGAGGAAGATCAGGGTCAGAAACCTTTGACAATATATTTTTTTTATTTTCCATATTATATACTTTTATTTTTTTATTGTAAAAACAATATCTCCATCTCTGTCTGTTCGTTTTATATCTATACCATTTTTTTGTAATTTCTGCAAAACTTCTTCGTGAGGATGTCCGTAGCGATTTCCCTCTCCTACCATAATCACTACAATACTTGGCGAAACTGACATTAAAAACTCGTCTGCAGTTGATGTTTTTGAACCATGATGAGAAAGCTTCAAGACATCAGAATCAAGAGGAAAGAAATCGCACCTTATTCCCCCCTCTCTTTGGCACATCTCTTCATAAAAAAGCACTTCTTTCTCTTGTTTAGTATAAGCATCTCCAGTAAAGATAAAACTATACTTACTATTAAAAACAAGTCGCGATATTACAGATACAGCATTTAAATCATCTACTTTTTTATTTGTAAAATCTTCTGATGGGTAAAGAGTGTCAATATAAAAACTATCTCCTCTTACTCTTTGTCCTGCTCGCGCTTCTATATATCCTTCTTTCTTAATAATTTTTTGCCACTCCAAGGAAAGTTGTTGGTTGCTATATGCTCCAGTGGAAATAATATTTTCAACATCGTAAACATCAATCACTTTCATTAATCCTGAAACATGATCATAGTGAGCGTGAGTTAGAATTACAAGGTCAATCTTGTTATAAAAGAATGGCATCTCTTGTTTTAATTTATCCAAAATAACTCTTCCCGGACCGCCATCAATTAAAATATGATGATTCTCAGGGGTTTTTATGAATATTGCATCCCCTTGCCCTACATCAAAAAAAACAACTCTCAACTCCCCACTATTCAAGTAAAAAAGAAAACTCCATGAAAAATAATTTGCTATTAAAATT
>JAYEKQ010000016.1:0-2870 GCA_034661095.1 Patescibacteria group bacterium
AGCGCGCTCAGGCCCTCCAGCAGGTCGAAGCGCTCGTCCACGGCGGCGTCGAACGGCAGTCGCTGCACGGCGTCGAAGAGGCACCAGTCGGCGGCCAGACGCTCCGACCCCGCACGCGTGAAGGTGGGCGCGGCCTCGCGCCCCCCAAAGCCCCCCCCGCCCCCCACCGCTTTTTTAGTTTTTTTATTCGCTTATTTCATTCATAAAATCAACGCTTTCTTTTTTAAACTTTGTTATTTCTTCATTTACTATCTCGTCTAAGTTAGAAACTTTTGCTTTCATAAATCCCATTACAGTTTCTTCATCATCTGGTTTTTCAGATATAATTTTTTCAAATTCAGCAGCTTCTTCATCGCTAAGTTCGTCTAAAACACGACTCAGCACTCCACTAAAAATTATCTCTCCAATTTTTAAAAACGCTTTTTTCTGCTCTTCTTCAGGTAAACTATCAAGTCCTAAGTCTTTTATAATATTTTGTTTTAATATATCTTCCATAATTTTTTATTAATTTATAATTAAACTACTTTATTTATTTTTAAGATGTTTCCAAAACTCATTTTTATCTTCAATAAAGCTGCCAATATCCATATGTTTCTCTTGTTGATCAGGATTTAATTCATGAAGAATTCTTGCAAGTTCTATCTGTTTCATCGCATACTCTTCATCAGCTCCTCCTGGAGGTACAGGGAGTCGCTTTCCATCCACAAGCTCTGCAATACTTCCTCCCATTTCTTGCCTTTGAATAAGAGTTGCTTTGTGAACAAGATCTTCAGGAAGTTCATTCATCAGATACCCAACATCAACTTTTTTCATAAGCGCAAGCTCTTCCTTTACCAATCCTGTACTTTCCATTATATCTCTTTCCATTTCAAAAAGAGAAGAATCAGTTAATATCTCAGCTAAAGATTCTTTTTCTGAATCCAATAAAACATCACCTCCTTTAAGTTGTAAAAATTGACTAATATCCATTGTTCTTAAGGGATTATTTGGATCAAGAATATCTGGTGCTGATGTTCTAATAAATTCAGCTAGCTTTACTTGTTTCCCAAATTCCCGAAATCCATAGACTCCATCATGAGGCATATCTATATTTGATTGAATTGATCTCCATAATGCCCAAGCTTCATTTTTTGGGGGAATTTCTTCTAATAATTTTCCTACTTTAACATCTTTTATAGCTTCATATTCTGCTGATTCAAATCCTAAAGATTTTATTATACTCTGTTCATATTCTAAATTATGAATTTCCACTTGAGCTGTTTTCTGAGCTTCAGTTAAAACTTCTTCTTTAGAATTCAAAAAATCTGTCTTTTCTCCAAGAAGCATCGTTCCTTTTTCTGGATCCAACGAAACACTGCCTTCACTAATACGACGCATCATCTGTCCATAACCTTCCATATCTTTTGAATATCCAAGCTCTTCTAATTTTCCCAACACTTCCTCATTTTTTAATGCTTCTTTAGCGCTTTCAAGCCATAAGATGTGTGCTTTCTTTCCTGCCCAATTATCAAAGGCTGTTTTATCAGCAATCTCTCCACTTTCATTAAACAAATTATCAGGAGCACCAAATTTTCTTGCCAAATCAGGATTTTCTCTAAAACCATCAATAACTGAACCTTGTGGCCCTCTTGATCCAATCTGGAAAACAGCAGGAACTTCTCCTTGTGAAGAAAGAAGGATGCTTTCTTCTATATTCTTATATATTAAATTAAGTGCTGCTCTTTGACTAACATCTCCTCCAACTCCTTCTATTTTTAATGCTTCGTTATACATCTCTATCTGTCTTTCCATCTTTCTAAGAAACACATCTTTCTCAGTAGGAAATTCTCCATCAGATACTTCTTGCAAAAAATCATAATACTGTTCTGGGGTAATTTTTCCTTCTAATAAAGATTGCGTTATCTGAGCCTCACTTGTTCCGTAGTCACCAACTTCACCAAATTCCTTTATAAACTTATTTGAAAACTCTTGTTTATCTGTATAGGTAAGAGTTTTTTCTACTGGCTCTGAACTTTCTGTGCTCGCTCCTCCCCCGCCACCAGCATAAGCATTCTCTAACATTCCAATACCTATTGCTGTTCCCATACCAACTGCCATTCCAGTAAAAGCTTTTGTTAAAAGAACTGCCCTGTCTTCTTTTTTGTTTTTCAAAAGATGTTCTTTATATCTTTTTTCAACTTCATCGATATTATTAAAATTAATTGTTTTTTTTATTTCTTCTTCTCTCCCTCTTCTTCCTTTTTCTATTTTACTCTTCGTCGCCCATCCAACACCAGCTGACGCTAACTTACCAGTAAAAACTGCTCCTGCTCCCCTTACAAATCTATATCCTGCAAACATTGCTAACGAAGAAGCCCCAAATCCACCAGCAACCCCAACAGCCCCTGTGACTATTCCTGTTGATATAAGAAGGCGAGTTACTGTATTTTGACGCAAATACCAGTCAAGTGTTTTTCTATACCACTTTCTTTCTTTTGGTGGTAACTGCTCTATCTCTGCTTTCTTTATAATCTCACTCTCTTTTACAATTAACTCATCAAAAAGCTCTGCTTTTGCAGTCGCTTTAGCCTCTTCTTTGCTTTTTCCATTTTCCGTTAGCTCATCCACTCTTTGTTTCAGCTTCTCTCTTCCATATTCCACTTTTGATTTCTTATATACCTCCTTCTGTAACTCTTCTTCATAAATTGCTTCTGCCTGTTCTTTGCTAATACCCTTTTTTATGAAGAATTCAATATAGTTTTCCTTTCTCTTCTCCGCTTTTCCTCTCTCTTCTTCGTCTTCTGATATTAAAGCTTCTCTATCTCCAGCTTTTACATTATAATTATTATTAAATGCTTCTCCTTTCTTTTTAACTCTCTCAATCTCTTTTT
>JAYEKQ010000017.1:0-2863 GCA_034661095.1 Patescibacteria group bacterium
CTATATCCATATTTAAAACTTTGCAGGATTCTTCTACAAATTCTCTTACTGTGTGAGTTTCTCCTGTTGCTATTACATAATCATCCGCTTTTTCTTGTTGAAGCATCAGCCACATTGACTCAACAAATTCTTTTGCATACCCCCAATCTCTCTTTGCATCTAAATTTCCCAAATATAGTTTTTCTTGTTTTCCTAATTTAATATTACAAAGTCCCATTGTAATTTTTCTTGTGACGAAAGTTTGCCCGCGTCTCATCGATTCGTGATTAAACAAAATTCCATTACAAGCAAAAACATTATAAGCTTCTCTGTAGTTTTTTATAATCCAATATGCATAAAGTTTTGCAGCGCCATACGGGCTTCTTGGATAAAAGGGAGTTTTTTCTGTTTGAGGAGTTTCTTGGACTAATCCAAACATTTCTGAGGTAGAAGCTTGGTATAGTTTTGTTTTCTTCTCCATCCTTAAAAGTCGAATAGCTTCTAATATTCTTAAAGTTCCTAAACCATCAGAATTAGCAGTATATTCTGCTGTTTCAAAGCTAACCTTAACATGGCTTTGAGCCGCTAGGTTGTATATTTCATCTGGTTCTATCTCTTTTATCAATCTTATGATGTTAGTGGAATCTGTAAGATCTCCATAATGCAAGAAAAATTTTTCTGAATCATGAAAATCTTTGTATAGATGGTTTATTCGCCAAGTATTAAAACTACTCGCTCTTCTAATAATACCATGAACTTCATATCCTTTTTCTATTAGAAACTCTGCTAAATATGAGCCATCTTGCCCTGTTATTCCTGTTATTAATGCTTTTTTCATTTTTAAAAGTTTTATATACCTATGCTCGCTAAATTTTTTACTACCTCAGATTGTAATGATTTTGTAGTAGCAACAATTCCATAATTGTTTCTAATTAGATTATTTTTATAAGAAAATTGTTTTTCATTTATATCTGTGATCATTCCTCCTGCTTCTTGCAGAATTATATCAGCAGAACAAACATCCCAAAGAAAGGTTTTGTCAGTTGTAGTAATATAAATATCTGCTTTCCCTTCAGCTATTAAAGACATTTTTACACCAATACTCCCTGTCGGTAGTGTTTTTTTGATTTTTGCTTTATCTATGAAACTCTTGGTTTCTTCGTCAAGATGAAATCGGCTTACTACCATTGTAGTATTATTCAGTTCTGAAACCAAAGAACAGTTTATTTTCTTTGGTTTTTGGTTTTTTGTCTTTTTATAAGCACCTTTTCCTTTTTCTGCAAAATAAAAAATATCTCTTGCCAGGACATAAACAATGCCAAGAATTACTTTTCCATTTTCCACTAATCCTATCATTACTGAAAAATCATCTGTTTTATTTATAAAATCCTTGGTTCTATCCAAAGGGTCAACTATCCAACAATGCCCTTCTGAGATTTCTTTTTTTTCACTTTCTTCACCTATAAAACCATATCCGAAGCTTTTAAGACCTTCAAAAATTATTTTTTGAGAGGTGATATCGGCTTCTGTTACCGGAGAGTTGTCGTCTTTCTGTTTGGTGTTAAATTCACCGTCATACATCTCCATTATCGCTTCTCCGGCTCTTTTAGCTGTATTCATTGCAGTTTGTAGTTCTTTATTCATATTTTGTTGGTTTGTTGTGGTGATGGGATTCTTCGCTTTGCTCAGAATGACAGAAGTTGTTCTTTGTTTATATTATTTTATTTTCTTCTAAGTATTGGAAAATTGTAGAAATATTGTCTTCTACTTTTTCGCCGTTAGTGTTTAAAACAATATCTGCGTTGTCGGGAATGTCATAACGATCTGATATTCCAGTAAAGTTATCTATTTCTCCATTTCTTGCTTTTTTGTATAACCCTTTTGTATCTCTTTTCTCACAAACATCAAGAGAGCATTTACAAAATATTTCTATATAATTATCTAATTTTTCTCTTATCATCTCTCTTTGTTCTTTATAAGGAGTAATGAAAGAAGCAACTATAATGATTCCTTTTTCAGAAATATTTTTTGCTAAAGAAGAAGCAATTTCAATGTTTTTGTTTCTATCTTTAGGAGAAAATCCTAAATCTGTTGTTTTGTGGTTACGAACAACATCTCCGTCTAGTCTTTCAGCGGAAAATCCTTTTTCTTTTAGCTTGTTATAAACAGCGTTTGCGGTTGTTGTTTTTCCTGATTGTGATAGTCCTGTGAACCATAATACAGGTCCTTTTTCTTTTTTCATTTCTTGTTGGTTTATTATGATGGTTAATTACTGTTCATTTCTTTGAAGTCTTCGCTTTTTTCTAGGAGCTCTTGATAGCTTCCTTCGGCGGTTATTTGTCCGTTTTTTATTATATAAAGTTTATCACAGTTCTTTACGGTTGTCAGGCGGTGGGCAATGATTATTATTGTTCGGTTCTTTTTTAATTGTTCTATTGCTTTTATAACAAATTTTTCTGTTATGTTGTCTAAGGATGATGTTGCTTCATCCATAATTAAAACTTCTGGGTTGTCATATAAAGCGCGAGCAATTCCTATTCTCTGTCTTTGTCCCCCACTTAAGCGAATTCCCCTTTCTCCAATAAAAGTATTTAGTTTATCTTTTAATTTATCAACAAACTCATCAAGTTGTGCTGCTTTTAACGCTTTTCTTATTTTTTCTTCATCTATCTCTTTTTCATCTATTCCAAAAGCAATGTTGTTGCGAATTGTATCGTCAGAAAGGTAGATTGACTGTGGAATATATCCGATATTTTTCTGCCATCCTTGAGTGTTTTCTTTAATATTTTTTTTATCCACTAAAACTTTTCCTTTTGTTGGCTCTAAAAGTCCTAAAATAGTATCAACAAGGGTTGTTTTTCCGGATCCTGTTGCTCCAACAAGC
>JAYEKQ010000018.1:0-14367 GCA_034661095.1 Patescibacteria group bacterium
AGAACAATAATTCTTGCAGGAGCGGTAGTTTATTTTGCAGTAATAATAGTGATTGTTGAGCTTCCGTGTTCAATCGGAATTCCAATTGCCTTTTCAGTAATACTAGTTGAAGAAGGGGTTTCCTTACTTGAACATATTTTGTATATATCAATATTCTTATTCTTTTATATGTTGATAGAGATAATTATTTTTGTTGGAGCAGTGTTTACAAAAAAAATATGGATTGCCAACTCAAAAGCAATCACTTGGGTAACATTTATAGGAGCATTGATTTTGTTTTATCTCGCCTTTTACTATCTTTTTAGTTAGTTTCTTGCTTTTTACCTTTATTTCTTAATCTTTCGTTTTCAGTGAGAAGCTTTTTCCTTAAGCGGATGTTTTTAGGAGTTATTTCTAAATATTCGTCTTCGTTCATAATACTCATTCCTTTCTCAAGAGTTATTTCAGTGTGTGGTTTTAGACAGATCGCTTCATCAGAGCTTGATGCACGAATATTTGTTAATTGCTTTCCTTTTGTTGGATTAACAGCCATATCAATTCCTTTTGCAGTATCTCCAATAATCATTCCTTCGTAAACTTCAGTTCCTGGTCCGATGTACAGATCACCTCTGTTTTGAAGGTTATCAAGGGAAAATCCAAGCGCTTTTCCGTTTGCCATAGATACCATTGATCCAGTATTACATCTTCTTATTTCACCAGCGTGTTTTTTAAATCCAATAACATTGTTATACATAATTCCTTCACCGCGAGTATCAACAATAAACTCGTTTCTGTAGCCAAGTAGTCCTCTTGTTGGAACTTCAAAGATTATTTTTGTGTTTCCATGCTCTGGTTTCATCTCAAGCATACTTCCTTTTCTTGCGGATAATTTTTTTATAACCGCACTAGAAACTTTATCTGGAACAATCACTGTTACTTCTTCAAAAGGCTCCATTCTTACTCTTTCTTCTTCCTTAATAACAACATTTGGTTGTGATATCTGGAGTTCGTAATCTTCGCGGCGCATATTTTCTAAAAGAATTGCAATATGCATCTCTCCTCGTCCATATACTTTATAATAATCATTATTTGAAAAATCTATTTTTAATCCAACATTAACTTCTAATTCTTTTTCTAATCTTTCTTTTATTTGTCTTCCAGTAACTTTTTTCCCATCTCTTCCTGAAAAAGGGGAGTCGTTTACGGAAACATTTATTGATATTGTTGGTTCGTCAACACTAATAAAAGGAAGTGGTTCTTGGTCTTGTTCTTTGCAGATTGTATCTCCGATGAATATGTCAGATATTCCAGCAATCATTGCAATATCACCAGCAACTGCTTCTGTTGATTCTTTTCTCTTTACTCCTTCAAAAGTAAATAGTTTTGTTATTTTTCCTTCTTTAATTTCATTTTTTTTATTTTTTACAAAAATTCTCTCACCTTCTTTTACTGTTCCATTATATATTCTTAAAATAGCAAGGCGCCCTAAAAAGTTGTCGTAAGCAAGGTTAAACGGTTGCATTAAAAGTGGTTTTTTCAGTGCTTCTTCTCCTGAAGCAACTGAAACTTTTTCTATTATTGTTTCAAGAAGGGGAGTAAGATCACTTGATTTATCTTCTATGTTTCTTTTTGCAATTCCGTCTTTTGCAATACTATAAATAGTTGTGAAATCAAGCTGTTCATCGTCGGCTCCTAAATCAAGAAAAAGTTCGTAAACCATCTCTTTTACTTCTTCTGGTCTTGCTGCTGATTTATCAATTTTGTTAATTACGACAATCGGTTTTAGTTTCAGTTCAAGAGATTTTTTTAAAACAAACTTTGTTTGTGGCATCGGACCCTCTTGAGCATCAACAACTAAAATAACAGAATCTATGGAACGCAAAACTCGCTCCACTTCTGATCCGAAGTCGGCGTGTCCAGGAGTATCAACAATGTTTATCTTTGTGTCTTTATAGTAGAGAGAAGTGTTTTTTGAGTAGATTGTTATTCCTCTCTCTTGCTCAATGTCATTGCTGTCCATACTTTCTTCTTTGTTTATCATTCCAGTCTGTCTCATTAAAGCATCAGTTAAAGCTGTTTTCCCATGATCAACATGAGCAATAATTGCAATATTTCTTATTTCCATAAATAAAACCCGCTTTTTGGCGGGAGATTAAACCCCTTATACCGATATTATACCTTTTATTATTAAAAAATCAATAGAATTAACATTTGACAATTGACCTTTGACTAGTTATGTCATTGCGAATGAAGCGAAGCAATCCCTTGAATACGGAGATTGCCACGGGCTAAAGCCCTCGCAATGATGGGGGGGGGTGATTGATGGATGGTTTTGTGTTAGAATTAGAAAATAATGAAAAACATTTTAAGAAAATATTTTGGATTTAGCAAGTTTCGTCCTCTTCAGGAGGAGATAGTAAAAGCGGTTTTGAAAAAGAAAGATGTTTTTGTTTTAATGCCAACTGGAGGAGGAAAATCACTTTGCTATCAACTTCCTGCACTAAAGATGGAGGGAGTAACTTTAGTAATATCTCCTTTGATTGCATTAATGAAAGATCAAGTTGATTCTTTAAAGGTTAACGGAATTCAAGCGGAGTTTATCAACTCCACGCTAAAAGCAGGAGAAATAAGAGAAGCTAAAGAAAGAGTGCTTCGCGGAGAAGTTAAAGTTCTTTATGTTGCTCCAGAGAGAGTTGCAGTTGGTGGTTTTTTAGATTTTTTAAAAAAAGTAAACATCTCATTAATAGCGGTTGATGAAGCACACTGTATATCAGAGTGGGGGCATGATTTTCGTCCTGATTATCGAAATATGAAATCGTTAAAGAAGAATTTTCCAAAAATTCCAATTATTGCTCTTACCGCAACAGCAACAAAAAAAGTTCGTGGAGATATAATAAATCAACTAAATCTCTCAAATCCAGAGATTTTTATATCAAGTTTTGATAGAAGTAATTTAAATTTAAGAGTTGTTAAAAAAAGAAATTCTTTTCCAAAACTGTTGGGTATTCTAAGTGATTATAAAAATGAATCGGTA
Organism: Patescibacteria group bacterium; assembly: GCA_034661095.1. GTDB lineage: Bacteria > Patescibacteriota > Minisyncoccia > Minisyncoccales > PWPS01 > PWHW01. Next base: position 3,014 of record JAYEKQ010000018.1, read on the forward strand.
ATAATCTACTGTTTTTCAAGAAAAGACACTGAAAAATTGTCAGCAGACCTTTGTGTTAACGGCTATAAAGCAGCAGCATATCATGCTGGAATGGAAAACAAAAAAAGAGAAAAAGTTCAAGATCTTTTTATTAAAGATGAAGTAAATATAATTGTTGCAACAATTGCTTTTGGAATGGGAATTGATAAGTTGGATGTTCGTCTTGTTGTTCATTATAATCTTCCAAAGTCAATTGAAGGATACTATCAAGAAATTGGCCGTGCTGGTCGTGATGGAATATCAAGCGAGTGTGTTTTATTTTACACTTACGCTGATGTTCAGAAACAGCTTTATTTTATCAATCAGATAAAAGAAGAGAAGATTAAAAAACAAGCAGAAAAAAAATTAAAAAAAGTTGTTGATTATGGAGAAACAACGCTTTGTAAAAGAAAGTATATTCTTAATTATTTTGGAGAAGAGTATAGCAAAGAAAACTGTAAAAGTTGTGAGTCTTGCTTAGGAGATCAAGAGTTGTTTGACGCTACGGTTGTTTCTCAAAAAATAATATCAGCAGTTATTCGCTTGGAAGAAAGATTTGGTTTGAATTATATAGTAGATGTTTTGAAAGGAAAAAATATTAAACTAATAAGAGAAAGAGGGCATAATAATCTTTCTGTTTACGGAGTAGTTGATGAGTTTTCTGTTGAACAACTGAAAGAAGTAGTTAAATCGTTAATTAATAAAGGTTTTCTTAAAAGAGCAGAAGGGGATTATCCAGTTTTAATTTTAACATATGAAGGAAGAAAGTTTATAAAAGAGAGAAGAACAATCTGGTTACCGAAACCAGAAAAAGAAGAAGTGGAAAAAAGTTGGGTTAGTAGAGGTGATCTTGATTATGATGTTGGTCTGTTTGAGAAGTTGCGTTCTTTAAGAAAAAATATTGCTGACGAAATGAGAGTTCCTTCTTTTGTTGTTTTTTCTGATGTTTCTCTTCAAGAAATGGCGTATTATATTCCTCTTGACTTGAAAAGCTTTAAAAAAATATCTGGAGTTGGAGAAAAAAAGTTGGATACTTTTGGAGAAGATTTTTTGAAAGTGATAAGAGATTATGCTGAAGAAAATAATATAGAGAGCAAGGAGATAAATAATATCCCGCCAAAGGTTAAAAAAACAGCCGGTGAAACATACAACAAAACAAAAAAACTTTTAGAGAAGAAGATGTCAGTTGAAGAGGTAGCAGTTGAAAGAGACATAACAGAAAGAACAGTTATTTCACATATTGAAAAAATAGCAAAAGAAGATAAGATGATAGACATAGATCATCTTAAACCAGCGGAAGATGTTTTCAAAGAAATAGAAGAAGGATTTCAGGAGTGTGGAGTGGAAAGACTAAAGCCAGTTTATGATTATTTTAATGGAAAATATAATTATGGGGATATTGCTTTAACAAGATTATTCATATTAAGAACAATAAAATAGAAGAAGAAATAGAAAAGCAGATTGGACAGATGTTAGTAGTTGGATTCAGAGGGACTGAAATGAATAAAGACTCAAGTATTCTTTTAAAAAATGTGAAGAGTATTAACCTTAAAAGTGGTAGGAGTTCAGGGCGTCTATTACTTTTTTAAATGTATATGAGAATAGGTGCGCATATATCTTCTGCGGGGGGATTATCAAAAATACCTCGTAGAGCAAAAGAGATTGGAGCGGAGTGTATTCAGATTTTTGCGGGAAGTCCGCGAAGATACGATATTTTTTTTCCAAAGCAGGAAGAAATAGAGAAGTATAGGCAAGAAATTCAAGAAAATGGAATTAATCCAGTTTATATCCATGCAAGCTATCTTCTTAATCTTGCGTCAGAAGATACTGCTATTCTTGAAAAGTCGTTAGAAAATTTAAAAAAAACAATGCAATTTTCTTCTTTAATTAAAGCAGATGGAGTCGTTTATCATCCTGGATCACCAAAAGGGAAAGATAAAGAAGAGGCAATTGAAAGAGAGATTGTAAATATAATTAAAGTTTTGAAGGAAACTCCAGAAGAAACTTTTCTTGTCATTGAAAACATGGTAAAGAAGAAGAGAATTGGAGCTAATCCTGACGAGATTGGATATATTTTAAAAAAAGTAAACTCTCCAAGACTAAAAGTTTGTGTTGATACTGCTCACTCTTTTGAATCGGGGAATATAAAAGATTTTAATAAAGAAAACTTAGAAGAGTGGATCTCTTGGTGGGATGATAAAGTAGGAGTAGAGAATATTGCTCTTTTTCATATAAATGATTCTCTGACTGATTTTGAATCTCAACACGATCGGCATGGGAACATAGGAGAGGGGTTTATTGGTGAGAAAGGATTTCAAGAGATGGCTACTTTTCAAGAAATTAGAAACAAACCGTGGATTTTAGAAGTTCCAGGATTTGATGGGAAGGGTCCAGACAAAAAAAATATAGATATTTTAAAGAAAATTCGTAGTTTTAATAAAAATTTGAACCAAGAAAAGAGTTAGTTTGTAATGGTATATAAATTCCCTCAAAAAGGGATCGGAGTTTCCGACCATTCTTTTTTTAAGAGTGTTTTTATGTTATATTAATTATATGGAAAAAGTAATTTTAATTATAAGAGACGGGTGGGGGTATCGGGATGATGATGCCTTTAATGCAATTTTAAAAGCAGATACTCCTGTTAATGACAAGTTAATGAAAGAGTATCCGTGGACACTTCTTGAGGCGTCAGGAAGAGCGGTTGGACTTCCTGATAACTATCAAGGAAACTCTGAAGTTGGACATCTAACAATCGGCTCGGGGCAGATAATAGAACAGAGTTTAGTAAGAGTAAACAAGTCAATAGAGGATGGTTCTTTTTTTAAAAAAGAAGAACTTCTTGATGCTATAGAAAACTGTAAAAAAAATAATTCTTTTCTTCACATCGCAGGTCTTTTACAGAAAGAAGGAGTTCACTCTCATATTAATCATCTTTTTGCTTTGCTTGAGTTGTGCAAAAAAGAGAACTTTAAAGATGTTCTCGTTCATATTTTTACTGACGGAAGAGATGCCCCAGTTAATATGGGAAAAAATTACATTAAAGAGTTACTTGAAAAGATGGACAGGCTGGGAGTAGGAAAAGTAGCAACAGTTTCAGGAAGGTATTATGCAATGGATCGAGATAAAAGGTGGGAAAGAACAAGAAAAGCTTATGAGACAATAATTCAAGGATTATCAGAAGAAAAATTTGATAATGTTCTTGAAAAAATTGAAGAGTTGTATAACCGAGGAGAAACAGATGAGTTTATAAAACCACTGGCTTGTAAAGATTATAACGGTGTTAAAAACGGTGATTCTTTTGTTTTTTACAATATAAGAACCGATCGGCCAAGACAATTAACGCAAGCAGTAGTAGAAGAAGATTTTAAAGAGTGGGATAGAGAAGTTATTGATATCTTCTTTGTTGCAATGACTAAATATTATACTCCGATGAACGGAAAGGTTGTTTTCAAAGAAAAAAAGATTGAAGATATTTTGGGAGAAGTTTTAAGCTTAAACAAAATAAAGCAACTGAGAATAAGTGAAACAGAAAAATATCCTCATGTAACTTTCTTTTTCAATGGGCATAGAGAAGAACCTTTTGAGGGTGAAGACAGAATAATAATTCCATCACCAAAAGTTGCTACTTATGATCAAAAACCAGAGATGAGTGTTGCAAAGATTGGTTTGGAGTTAAAAAAACAGATTAAAAGCAACAAGTATCAGTTTATACTAGTAAATCTTGTTAATGCCGATATGGTAGGGCATACAGGAAAAGAAAAAGCAATCATAAAAGCAGTTGAAGCGGTTGATGAGGTGGTTGGAGAGATAGTTAAGGCAGGAAGAGAAAATAACTACACGCTTCTTATTTTTGCTGATCATGGAAATGCTGAAGATCAGAGAGAAGCAGTTAAAACAAGTCACACAACTAATCCTGTTCCACTGATTGTTGTGTCAGATAAGATGAAAAATATTTCTTTAAAAAAGGGTGGATTAAAAGACATTGCTCCGATGACCCTTTCTTTAATGGAAGTAGAAAAGCCAGAAAAGATGACAGGAGAAGTTTTGTGGGTTGATAAAAAATCTTTTTTATAATAAATTTAAATACAGAGTGTTATAAACCCAGTTTACTAATTTAATTAATTTAATATTATGGAAAACAAAAATATTCGTGTCTTTAGCACACCTACTTGTGTTTATTGTATCATTCTTAAAAAGTGGCTAGATGAAAAAGGAGTTAGCTATGATAAAGTTGATGTTTCTCAAGACGAAGAGGCACGAAAAGAGATGGTTCAAAAAACAGGACAAATGGGGGTTCCAGTAATTATGATAGATGAAGAAGTTGTTGTTGGTTTTGATAAAGAAAAAATTGCTAAAATATTAAATATTCAAGATTAATATGAAAAAAAAAGTAGCAATTAATGGGTTTGGAAGAATAGGAAGAGTTGCTTTTAAAGAACTGATTAAAAATTATAGTGATGAGATAGAAGTTGTTGCTATAAATGATCTTTCTGATTCAGAAAGCATTGTTCATCTTTTAAAGTATGATTCTGTTTACGGAAGATATGATAAAGCCATTTTTCTTTCTGGAGAATCGCTAGTTGTTAAGGACAAAGAAAAAGAAGTGAAAGTCAATTTGTATTCTGAAAAAGATCCGTTAAAACTTCCTTGGAGAGAGTTAGAAGTAGATGTTGTATTGGAGTGTACGGGAATCTTTTGTGATTTTCAAGGAGCAAATATGCACATAGAAGCGGGAGCGAAAAGAGTTATTATTTCTGCTCCATCAGAAGAACCAGAGAAGATACCAAGCTTTGTTCTTGGTGTAAATGAAGAAAAGTATAATTCTGAAAAAGACTTTGTAATGGATATGGGATCTTGCACAACAAACTGCTTGTCTCCAATTTTGAAAATTTTAAATGATAATTACACTGTTTCATCAGGAATGATGACTACTATCCATAGTTATACGATGGGACAAAATCTTTTAGATGGTTCACATAAAGACTTAAGAAGAGCAAGGGCGGCAGCTTTAAATATTATTCCTACTACTACAGGAGCAGCAAAAGCAGTGGGAAGAGTAATTCCAGAAATTGAAGGAAAAATAAGTGGAATGGCAGTAAGGGTTCCATCACCAACAGTTTCAGCGGTTGATCTGGTAGTTGTGGTTAATAAAAAAACAACAAAAGAAGAAGTTAATAATATTTTTCAAGAAAAATCAAAACAAGAAAATTTGAGATCAGTTTTAAAAGTAGAAAAAGATCCTCTTGTCTCAACTGATTTTGTTGGGAGTAGTTACTCGTCAGTAGTTGATGCTGATTTAACTGATGTTAGAGAAAACATAATTAAAGTTTTTGCTTGGTATGATAACGAGTGGGGATACTCTACTCGTCTTGCTGATTTTGCAACATATATAAGCAGAAAATAGTATGATCTTAGGATATCAAGAACAAAAAGAGATTTTAACGAAGTATAACTTAAAAACTTCGGACTCTTTTTTTATAGAAAATAAAGAGCAAATTTATTCGGCTATAGAAAAGATAGGGTTTCCTTTGGTTATGAAGATTTCCTCAAGAAAACATTTTCATCGAACAGAAGTTGGTGGTGTTTTTAAAAATATAAAAAGCAGAAAAGAAGCAGAAGAAGTTTTTAATGTTTTAAATAAAGTAAGTGACATAGATGGAGTTGTTGCAGAAGAACAGATTGACGGAGCAGAGTTTATTGTTGGCGTTAAGAATGATCCTTCCTTTGGAAAAGTTATAATGCTTGGAAGTGGAGGAGTTATGGTTGAAGTTTTTAATGATGCCTCTTTTAGAGTTTTACCAATTAAAAATGAAGATGCACTTGAAATGATAAACGAGATTAAAGGAAGGAAGTTCTTAGAAGGATTTCGAGGAGGTGAGAAAATAGATAAAAAAATAATAACTGATTTTTTAATAAGTGTCTCTTCATTAGCAGAAGAAGAAAAATTTGATGAAGTTGACTTTAATCCAGTCATTGTAAATAACAAAGGAGCTTTTATTTGTGATGTAAAAATTATTGTATGATTAGTGATAATATTTTTAATCCTAAAACAGTTGCTGTTATTGGTGCTACAGACCGAGAAGGATCTGTTGGAAGGGGGATTGTTGATAATTTGAGAACAACAGCAGAAAGAAAAATTTACTTTGTAAATATGTTTGAAGAAGAAGTTTTTGGTGAAAGAATGTACAAAAAAATAAATGATATTAATAATAATATAGATTTAGCAGTGGTGGTTGTTCCAAAAAAAGCTGTTTCTGAAGTAGTTGATGATTGTATAAAAAAAGAAGTTGGCGGAGTTTTAATAATTTCTAGTGGTTTTGCGGAAACTGGAAAAGAAGGAAAAGAAGAGCAGAAAAAAATTAGTGAAAAGTTAAAAGAAGCAGGAATTCCTTTGATAGGTCCAAACTGTTTAGGAGTATTAAGACCTCCAGCTAATCTAAATGTTTCTTTTGCTCCAGGAAATCCAAAAAGTGGAGAGATAGCGTTTATTTCTCAATCGGGAGGGCTTATTGATGCTGTGATTAGCGACTCAGAAGAAAACAACTACGGATTTTCGTTGATTGTTTCAGTTGGAAACGCTGCTGGGTTAAGCATAGAAGATTATATAAAAATTGCCGATAGCGATGAAGAAACAAAAGTTATTGCTCTTTATGTAGAAGGAGTTGTTGATGGAAGATCTTTTATGAAAACTCTTGAAGAAACAGAGAAACCAGTTGTAATTTTGAAAGCAGGAAAAATGGATCAGTCAAAAAAGGCAGTTATGTCTCATACTGGAATGTTGGCAGGAGAATATCGGATATTTTCTTCGGCGATCAAACAAGCAAAAGCAGTTGAAGTTGACTCTCTTGAGGAGATGTTTGATGTTGCTAAAGCGCTTTCTTGGCAAGAAAAAATTAAAGGAGAAGGAGTGGGGATTGTTACTAATGGAGGAGGAGCAGGGATCTTGTTAGCTGACTTGATATATAAAGAAGGATTGGAACTTCCTCAAAGTATAAAAAATCCACTTGATATTATCGGAGACGCTTCGCCAGAAGATTATGAGAAAGGTTGCTTAGAAATGATTAGACAAGAAGATGTCTCTTTAATGGTTGTTATCCAAACTCCTCAAATTGTGACTAAACCTCTTGAAAATGCTAAAAAAATAAGGATTATTTCTGAAACATACAAAAAACCAGTGATTGTTATTTTTATGGGCCTTGGAGGAGAAAGCAAAGAGGCAGTTAGATATTTGGAAGAAAATAAAATACCAAATTATACAGATCCTAAAAGAGCATTAAAACCAATATTAGCAATTATAAATAAAATATAGACATTATGAATAAAATTATTGTTATTGGACATAAAGTTCCTGATACTGATTCAGTTGTTTCTGCTATTATTTTTTCAAAAATTAAAAAAGAAGAAGGGCTTTCTTTTTCTCCAGCTGTTGCTGGAGATCTTAATCGTGAGACAGAACTTGTTCTTTCTCTTTTTAACACTGAACTTCCTTTAAAAATTGAAGAAAAGAGTGGCAATGAAAAATTCTTTTTAGTTGATCACAATGATCTTAGTCAGAGCATTGCTGAAAGAGAAGATGTTGTTGGGGTTTTGGATCATCACCAATTATCAGGAATGAAAACAGACAGCGTTTTATACTTTCGCGTTGAACCGCTAGGGAGTACTTGTTCTTTGTTGTATGAAATTATTAAAGATAAAAAAATAGAAGTAAGTAAAGAAGATGCAGGACTTTTAGCAGCAGGAATAATATCAGATACGCTTAATTTAAATTCTTCAACAACAACCGAGAAAGATGTTTTGTATCTAAAAGAACTTTCTGAAAAAGCTGAAATAAACTGTGACGATTTAGCTGAAAAAATGTTTACTGCAAAATCTGATTTTTCAGGAAGAAGCATTGAAGAGATAATTTGTGGAGATATGAAAGAGTATGATTTTAATGGAAAAAAAGTTGGAATAGGGGTTTCAGAAGTAACTTCTTTGGACTATTTTTTAAAAAACGATGATCTTATTTCAGAAACATTAAAGAATATAAAAAAAGAAAGGAGTCTTGATGCTTTCTTTTTTGGGGCAGTTGATATTATTAAACAAAATACTAATTTTTACTTTGCTGAAGAAGAAGAAAAAGAAATAATTAAAAATCTTTTTAGTGGCAAAGAGCAAGGAAATTATTTTGTTCTTGAGGGAGTGTCTTCAAGGAAGAAAGAAATAGCACCAGTTATTTCAGAGCATTATCAAAAATAGTTATGTGTATTACTATTCTATGCAAAGTTACTACTAATCTTTAAAAGTTAACTCTATAGAAGGGGGTTCTTGGAAGTTGAAATCAATAGAAGGATAAATTAATTTTTATCTTTTTTGGTTGTTTTATAATTACAAATTGAGCAAACAAAAGAAGCCTTAAAAACATCTCTTCCGAGAGAGAGATTTCTGAGAAGATGTAAGGATAATCTTTCTTTACAAAAAGGACACTCTGTTTCTTTATAACCTAAATCCTTTGCTAGGCTAAGAGCATCCTTTTCGTCTTTTGAAACATTTATTATATACACTTTTTGTTCTCCAAGGTGTGTTTTTATTTTTATAACAATTTCTTCTGTTGTTTCTAGATATCCAGAAATAAAATCTTTTGCTTCAAACTCCATTGCTTTTTCTTGATGTTCAATAGCGCCAGTTTGCGAATAAACAACAACAGGAAATCTTTTTAAACTCCCTTCTTCTTTAAGAGTTTTAATTATCTCAAAAGCATTTAGATCATAAAGATTTGCGTCAGCAATGATAAGATCAGGAGGATCATTAATAGTATTATTTAAAACTTCCTTTCCATTATCAACAACTTTAACTTTAAAATCTTCTTTTTCTAGTGCTTTTTTAAGTTCCTCTGATGCAACATCAAGAGGAAAGGCAATTATTATTTTTTTCATATATGATTTTATTAAAGGTTATATTCCTGATATTAACTCCATTTCCCCATTATTGCAAGAAAAAGCATCGCGGACTCCGCCCCCGCACCGCTTTAATCATTGAGTTTAAGGAGATAAAAGTTTTTTTGTTGAAATATAGTGTTTGTTGTGATAGAATATGAAAGTTGAAAACTGAAATGGGTCGGTACCAAAGTGGTCAACTGGAGCAGACTGTAAATCTGCTGGCTCTGCCTTCGGGGGTTCAAATCCCTCCCGGCCCACCATTTTGCCGAGATAGCTCAGTGGTAGAGCACTTCCATGGTAAGGAAGGGGTCCCGGGTTCAAGTCCCGGTCTCGGCTCTGTTTTAAAAAGTAATAATATAGAAATATGGCTACAAAAACAAAAAGACCGTTTTTAAGAATGGAGTGCGAAGTTTGCAAAAGTTCAAATTATCACATTCAAGTTACTAAAGGAAAAACAATAGAGAAAAGGCCTGACTTGAAAAAGTTCTGCAGAAAATGTAGACAACACACAGTCCACAAGATGAAGTTGAGATAAAACTTTGTTCTTCTTGTTTTTTACTAAAAAGTGGAAATAGGGGTATCGGTTAATTGGCAAACCACGGCTCTCCAAAAGCCGGACTGCAGGTTCAAATCCTGCTACCCCTGCCCACAAAAAAATGTCATAGGTGTCACCTATGGCATTTTTTATATCTCTTGACTTTTATGTTTGATGGTATACAATGTATATATGAAATATTTTGATTGGAATTTGGAAAAAAATGAGCAATTAATTAAGGAAAGAGGAGTTAGCTTTGAGGAGGTTCTTGTGGCTATTGAAGGAGGGTATCTTTTAGATATTATGGAACATACTAATAAAGGAAAATATCCAAATCAGAAAATATTTATTATTCAAATAGAGGAATACGCATATATAATTCCCTTTGTGGAAGATGATCAAAAAATATTTTTAAAAACAATCATTCCAAGTAGAAAAGCAACAAAAAAATATGTAAATAAAAACTAATTATGAACAACAAAAAATTCAACAAAGAAGAAAAAATAATTCTTGAAGATTTTGAATCAGGTCAATTTAAGAAAGTTAAAAATGTTCAAAAAGAAAAAGAGTGTTATCAGGAGCATGCAAAAAAAACTTTAAGTAAATCAAAAAGTATTAACATTAGAATTTCAGAAAGAGATTTGCAAAAAATTAAATCTTTAGCAGTAGAGAAGGGGATGCCTTATCAAACACTTATTAGTTCTCTTTTAAAAAGATACACAAACAAAAGAAGAAAAGAAAGAGTTTCTTAATTGTCCATAAAAATAGTGATATAGTCGTAAAAAATGCCATAGGTGTCACCTATGGCATTTTTGCTTTCTTGGTTTTTTGTTTTGTGGTATTATTAAATAGTTTATATAAAAGCAAGTTAATTGAAATATTCCTTTTTTTCTGGGTTATTGCCCAATTGTTTTAAAAAATTTTCAATTTTCTTTTATTTAATTTATAATAAGAAAATAATATTATTTAATAAAGATGACTAACTATATTATAATTTCAAAATTCAGGAACAAAGATAATTGTGAATTATTATCTAAAAAATTAAAAGAAAAAGGAAAAACTTGTTTTAATTTTTGGGATATACCCGCTGATCCAAATAATCCAGAGGCAAATCCAGAGGAACAGATGAAAAACTTTGAAGAAACAGATAACTTTTTTGATAATGATCATTTTCAGAAAATATTTGAAAAAGACCTTGAAGGATTAAAAAATGCTGAAAAAGTAATTATGCTCTTGCCAGCTGGCAATTCAGTTCATATGGAAGTTGGTATTGCTTATGGATTAGGAAAGCCAATTATTTTAATTGGTAAACCTGAAAAACCAGAAAGTCTTTACTTAATCTTTAATGAAAGATATGAAAACATAAATGAATTCTTAAGGACAATAAATTAAGTTTTCGTATACTCACCAAAACTTCGAAAATTGTCTTGTAATTTTTATTCACAAAAAAATAACACAGGTTGCACCTGTGTCATAGCTTTTCTTTTATTTTTCAAAACAGAAAAAATAAGGAATATGAACTTTAGTTAACTATTTATACATTATGCAAGTCACTAATCTAATAAAAGCTTTTGATAAGTTACAAAGTGCATATGGAGATGAAAATTTAGATGCAATTTATGGTGCAGGAGAAATTAATAATTCTAAATTGTGTTTGGTCTTTATGAATCCTACAGGGAGAAATGTCTCATCAAATAAAAACTGGAAAGGATTAAAAGCTCCATGGATAGGTACTAAAAACGTTTGGAAAATGTTTTATCAATTGGGCTTATTTGATAAAAACTTTTTTGATGAAATTAATTCAAAAGAACCTAGTGATTGGGATTATCAATTTTCAGAAAAAGTGTATAAAAAAATGAAAGAGAATTCAATATATATAACGA
>JAYEKQ010000019.1:0-14246 GCA_034661095.1 Patescibacteria group bacterium
CAACCCAAGATTGGATATAAAAATTCCCGAGGTGAGACCTCGGGGAGATTGTTGTGTTTATTATTTTTTGTTCAAAAGTAATAAAGTCAGTCCGATCATTTTGTTTTTCTCTTTTGAATTGCTTTCCGCTAAAAGTAGGGTTAGTGCAGTCAGCGCCTCGGGTGTAATGCTTGCACGCAAAAGTCCAGTTTTGCGCAAAAACCAAACAAAAGCAAATGCTCCGCTTCTTTTGTTGCCATCTATGAAGGGATGATTTTTAACTATAAAATACAAGAGATGAGCTGCTTTTTCTTCTATGCTTGGATAAACATCTTTATCAAAGACGGATTGGAAAATACTACCAACAATTCCTTTTATGCTATCTTTACTTCTTTCCTGTCCAAAAATTTCAGTTGCTTCTTTTTTCTTGATTAATTCTTTTTTGAGTTCTTTTAACGCTTCACTCAATTCTTCTGCAGTAAACTCAACCTGTTTTTTACTTGCACCTTTTTTTGGAAAACAATCTTTATCATAAGCGTCCAACGAAAACCAAGTGCCAGCAAATGCACCAATAAGTTCCAAAACATCTTCAGTTTTTATTTTGTTTCCCGCAGATAGCAGTGCTTTAACATCCGCCACTGCTTGCATAAATTTTTCATAATTCTTACCAATGCGTTTTTTGTTGATTGTATATCCTTGAAGTAAGTGTTGTCTGAGAGTTTTAGTCGCCCAAATACGAAACTGCGTGGCTTGTTTGGAGTTGATCCGATAACCAACAGAAAGAATAACATCAAGATTATAATATTCAATGCTTCGTTTTACTTTTCTATTTCCTTCCTTTTGAACTGTTTCCAAAATGGAAATAGTTGCCTCTTTATCCAGTTCACCTTCTGTGTAGATATTTTTTAAATGCTTAGAAATAGCAGGTTTTTGCACATCAAAAAGATCGGCAATTTGTTGTAAATTACCCCAAATTGTCTCTCGCTCAAAATCACCACGAAATTCAATCGCACCGTTTTTAGCTTGATAAATGGTAGTATCTTTAATTCGCTTATTTTTCATAACCAATCTTGCTTAAGTTTGTGAACTTTTTTAATCAACTTCTCCCTATATCTGTCATTTTTGTATAAGTCTTTTATTTTTAACATCTCCCCTTTTTTATTATTGCATATATTTTACCCTATCAAAGTGCTTTTTACAAACAAAAAAAACTCCCGAGGTGAGACCTCGGGAAGACCTCGGGAAAAGATCCTTTGGCTATCATTTTAAGATGACAGGATATAGAGTTGGAGCTGTTGACACCTAGTGTCAACGGCTGGTTTAGTTTGTTGTGTCTTTAATAATATTAAAGTTTTCTGGGTTTATCATAAAACTATCTCCTCTTTTTAGCTCTCCTTTTAGAATTGCTGATGATAGACTATCCCCTATTCTGTTCTGAATTACTCTCTGCATCTCTCTTGCTCCAAAGATAGGATCATAACTAATTTCAACAATTTTCTTTTTTAAATCATTGTCTATTTCAAAGTTTATATCTTTCTTTTTTAAATGTTTTTTTATTTTTTCCAAATTTATATTAGCAATAAATAGCAGATCTTCTCTTTTTAGCGGATTGAAAAGAACCACTTCGTCAAAACGGTTAACAAACTCTGGCCTGAATGTTGATCTGCGGAAAAGAACTTTCAGTATGTTTTCTTTTGCCTTTTGAAGATCTTGATCTTGCTCCAACGCATCACTTATCATCTGGTGTCCGGCGTTACTTGTTGCAACCAACATACAGTTTCTAAAATCAATCTTCTCCCCTCTCCCACTTGTAATATGCCCTTCATCAAGAACCTGTAAAAACAAATTTAAAATGTCTGGGTGAGCTTTTTCTATTTCATCTAAAAGAATCAAAGAAAAAGGATCTTCTTTTACTCCTGAAACAAGAACTCCTTCTTCTTGAAAAGACCCTATTAATCTTGAAATATCAGAAATACTTTGAAACTCTGACATATCAATTCTGTTTATTCTTTTCTTGCTTCCAAAATAGATATCAGCAATTGCTTTTGCAGTTTCTGTTTTTCCAGTTCCTGTTGGCCCCAAGAAAAGAAAACTACCAATCAGTCCTCTTCTTAAATCAACTCCCGCTCGGTTTCTCCTAATGGCAAGAGAAACTGCTTTTACTGCTTGATCTTGTCCAATTATTCTTTTTTCTAAAAGTTTTTCCATATTAAGAAGAATATCCTTTTCTTTGTTGTCAATTTTCCCAACTGGAACTTCTGTTTTTTCAGAAATAATCTTTTGTATATGAGAAGGTAAAATAATATAATCATCTAACTGAGAGACATAAACCATCGTTTCTTCTAAAAGATTTATTGCTTTTTCAGGAAAACAAGAATTCATTATATATCTATCCGATAAATTTATTGTTTCTTTTAGGGCAATAAAAGATATCATCTTTTTATATTTTCTTTCAAAATATAGTCCAAACCTTTCAAGAAGAAGTAGTGTTTCTTTTTCATTTACTTCTTTTATTTCAACTTTTTCCATTAAAGAAACTATTTGTTGATTCTTCTCAATTGTTTTTCTAAAGTCAACATAATTTGTAACTCCTATAACCCTAAATGAAGAAACTTGTAAATAAGAAGAGATAATCCCTGATATATCAACAACTCCCATTTTTTCTTTTTCTCCAACAGCATTGTGAAAATTATTAATCACCAGTATTGTGTTTCCTGCCTTGTAGGCTTCTGTAAATATTCTGTCAATAACAGCCCTTGTCTCATCTTTGTCCTCAAAAGAAGAAATAACCGCTGGAATATTCACCTCAAGAAATCGCTTGTGTTTTGTTGCTTCTTCTCCAATTCCTAAAAAACTATTTTTTGCAATCTGTCTAATAATACTTCTCCTCCCTGACCCTGGTTTTCCAACTATAATCGGACTATTAACTTCACTTCTTGACAAAACTCTCTCTACTGATTTTATCTCTTCTTTGTGTCCAATTGTTTCTAAAAAACCACTTCTTTTTACTTCATTAGTCACATCTCGTGAAAATCTATCTAAAAGTGGAGTATATCCTGATGCCCACTCTAATCCAATACTCCCCTTCTTTAAGAGATTATTATAAAGAAAAGGATTTTCCTTTTCTTTATCTTTTAAGCGAAGTAACCAAGATGTTAATTGAAAAACATCTTCTTTATTTATTTCCTTTTTATAGACCACTTCTTGCAAATACCTGTTGTTGTCAATTAAAGCAACAAAAATATCTTCAGGAGTTATTTTTTTCCCTTTTCTTTTTTCAGCGACAAAAAGAGAATCCTTTATTGTTTTTAAAAAACAGTCACTATAATTATTATTACTTCTTTCTCTTTCTTGAGAAATTGACTGTAGATCATAGATAATAAGATTTTTATCAATTAGTGTTCGGTGAAAAACAAAATCCATATCTTTTGCTTTCTCGAGAAGAGTTAAAAGTATAGTGTGAGAATCTGCTCCTTTAATTTTTTGTGCTTCTTGAAATATCACTGCACTTTCATAACTCAAAAAGTCCGCAATATTAATCTCATCTATATTTTCAAGAGCAAAATCAACATCTATTAGTAACTTAGGATTTTTCAAATATTTATTAAAAAACAGGCCAATCTCAAAAAAAACAAGTGATAATACAAAAGATAAAATAGCAAACTCAAGAAAAGGCCAGTTGGTTTCAAAATAAAAATTAAAAGAGTATGCGATCGTAAAAACAACTCCTATAAAAAGAAAAGAAACTTTAAAGATATCTGCTCGACGAAAAAAAACTATCTTTCCAAGAAGTAGCGCCGGATAAATTGCTGATTTTTTTAAGTTAAAATTAGCCATATATAGATAGGAAGTGATAGCACCACTGCTACTGGTAAAAGTATCCAAAATAAAATAATAAGGAAAGAAACAAAAACTGTTATTATCTGAGCAACGATTCCGATCAAGATTACAAATGTTCTGATAAATGCTCCCATAAAACGAGAAAATGTATTAAAGAAAAGGGCATCAAAAAAGGAGGCAATATTAAATCCTTTCTCTTTATATATTTTTTGTTTTCTCCAAGGGTAAAAAAGGGTTCTGAGTAAAAACGGAATTGAAAAGTAGTAAGAGGTGAAAAGAAAAAAATCTTTACACATAATCAGCAACTCTCTCATAGCAACAACATAGTGCCACAAAAACCAAGAAAAAAGTATGCTTTTCTTTTTTATTAACTGCCACATATATAAAGATTATAATACAAGTAAAAATAAATACAAATCAATTTATTTTTGTTTTTCCTTGACAATCATTCATTTATAGATATAATGTTTCTCGAGGGTAATCCTCATTTAAAAGGTCGATTTAAATTAAATTAAAATAACCTTTTTTCTTTTTACTATAAGTAAAAAGAAGTAAAATAAAATGTTAGAATTAAATAAAGAAATCATCATTGATGATGAAAAAGAAAACGATGAAGAGGAAGGAGGCGACGACAACGAAGATGAAGATTCGGATGATGATTTAGATATAGACCTTGATGACGAGGATCTCGACGAAGATGACGACCTCGAATTTGAAGATGAAGACGACGAAGAGTTGTAAAACTCTATAAAAAAACCCTTCGGTTTACCGAAGGGTTTTTTGTTTTTATTTAATTTTAATTTCTTTTTCTTTTCTCTTCTCTGGCTTTTTTTTGGACATAACAATTTCTAATAATCCATTCTTATAAGAGGCTTCTGTTTTGTCTTCATCAACACCAACTGGTAATCTAACCGACCTACTGAAAGAACTTTTTCTTATCTCTTTCTTCCAGTAACTTTTTCCTTTCTCACCCTCTTCGCTCTCTTTTTTGACTTCACCGCTTACTTTAAGAACATCATCTTCTATTAATATCTTTATATCATCTTGATTAAAGTCAGGAACATTTATCTTTGCAACAACATTTTTTTCAGTTTCATAAATATCCATCTTTGGCTCAGATATCTTTCTTGAAAAAACAGGAAAAAACCAGTTATCATCTTCGCTAAAAAAATCATCAAAATCTTGAAATGGTCTTTTTATAATATCCATAAAAATATGTTTCTCCGTTTATACGAAAGTAAACTTTCGCTTATCGCAAAAACAGGTTAATTTATCTTTATTATGAGCATTAACTTAATTTTAATCAATAAATTTTTTTGTCAAGAATAAAAAAGAGGTATCTATAAAGAAACATTTCAAATGATAGTCAATTGGCGAAATACTCTCAAACACATTTCTTTTCATATTTACCTCCTTCCTTGTTAAAGAGCTTTTTCCTCAAAAGAGGAGTAACAACAGTGGACAGAACAGGACTTGAACCTGTGACCTCTGCGATGTGAACGCAGCGCTCTAGCCAGCTGAGCTACCCGTCCCCTTATTTAAGGTGTATTCAAATTATTATACATCAGGATACTCCCTGTTGTCAAAAATGAAAATATTAAATATAATAAAATTATATGAAAGTTTTTGAACTTTACTTTAATCCCAAAAACAAAACATCTAAAGGGTTTCAAAACAGTCCTACTCAAGAAGAGAAAAGATTAGGATTTTTTTATATGATTGGAGAGGTTTCTGAAAAAGAAAAGAGTAATCTTGTTTTTCTTGAAAAAGTTTTTAATGAAACAAAGAAAGAGTATTATAAAGAAAAATCTATTAACCCTCAGAAAGCTCTTGAATACTCATTGCAAAAAGCAAATGAAGTTGTTTCAAGTGGTGATTATAGCGGAAAGATAGACATCGCTCTGTTTTTAATAAAAAACGAAAGTTTTTACATCTCAAAAATAGGAAAAATAAAGATAATTAAAACAAACAAAAAGAAGATTGAATATCTTAGTGATTCTTTTTATAGCTACGAACCAAAATTGTTTCAAAGTATTATTTCTGGAAAAATAGGAAAAAAAGAAAAATTAATAATATCAACATCCGAAGTAAATCAACTTTTTTCAGAAAAAAAAATAACTGAAAAAATAAAGAAAAACGAGTGGAACAATGAAATAACAAAAGATATTTCTTCTCTTATTAACGAAAAATTTAAAAAAACATCTGGAGTGGCTATTATCATTGAAAATCAGATTATTCAAAAAAAGAAGAAAAAAAATATTGTCACTGAAAAAAAAGATCGTTTCAATTTTAAGAAAATAATTAAAAGTTTTATTTTGTTTTTTTACAGAAAAGAATTTTTTTCTTTTTTGAAAAAAGCAGTAAAAAAAATAAAGCCAAGTAAAAAAATAATTTTTCTTGTCCTTACTATTCCCTGTCTTTTAATAGTCGGAGCTCTTGCTACAAACCTCCAAGAAAAAGCAAAAATAAAAAAGCAAGAAAGATTAGTCGCAAATATAAAAGAAGAGTTTCAAGAAGCAAAAGAAGAAAATGATATAGAAAAAATGAAAGAACTGCTTCAAAAAGCGGAACAAGAAAAGGAAGAAGATTCTTCAAATCAAGAAGTTGAAAAAGTTTACGCTTTAATTAAAAAGGAGCTAATTACTCTTCATTCTGGAGAAGTTGTTGAGGATTTAGAACTTCTCGGCGAAGCTGAAGAGATAAATCCCGAAAAAATAATTCTTCATAAAAAAGATATCTATCTCTACTCTAAAAATAAGCCTGTGGTAGAAGTTCTTAACTCAGAAAAAAGGTACTCTTTAGAGGGAGATCACTTTCCAACCACTGCTTCCAGTGATGGAAACATTCTTTTCTTGTTTTCACCTCCTGATAATCTTTACACTATAGAAAAAAATGAAATCTTTAAAAAAACACTAAATCTCCCTTATAAAAATTCCGTCTTTCTATCACTATCTTCTTTTCTTGGAAATCCTTATTTTCTTGATGATCAAGGATATATAATAAATTATAGTGATAAAAATCCTTTCTTTTGGACGAAAAATAAAGAAGAGAAGGTTGAAGATGGAAGATCACTTGCAATTGATGGATCGGTTTTTGTTTTAGACAAAGCAGGTAATATTCACCGTTACTATATGCGAGAAAAAAAGGAAATTATAACTTTCTCAGTTTTTCCTCCACTATCAAATAAAAAAAAAATATATACTTCACGCTACTCTTCTCTTTTTGTTCTTGATAAAACCGAAGAAAGAATTGTTGTTATCAGTAAAGAAGGAGAGTTCTTAAAACAAATTTATTTAAAAGAGCTAAAAGGATTAAAAGATCTTGCAATTTCTAGCGATGGAAAAAAAATATACCTGCTTGTGAACAAACAAGTATATCTCTTAGAAATCGAACTATAACTACTTCAATTCTACTACCGCACCAGCATCTTTAAGTAACTGTTCTGCTTTCTTTGCGTCTTCGGCAGGAACACCTTCTTTAATTACTTGTGGTCCTTCAGCTACTGCATCAACCATATCTTTTGCTTCCTTTAAGCCTTGTTCAGTAATTGTTCTTACTGCTTTAATAACTTCTATCTTTTTGTCTCCGACTCCTTTAAGATGAATTGCATACTCACTCTTTTCTTCATTTTCTTCTTCGCCACTTCCCCCTCCGACTCCTGGAGTAGTAGTAACTGCAACTGGAGCAGTAGCAGAAACTCCAAATTTTTCTTCTAAAACTTTTACAAGCTCTGAAAGTTCTAAAACGGAAAGGTTTTCTATTTTTTCAACCAAATCAGCAAACTTTTTAGGAACTTTAACTTCTTTTTTTTCTTCTTTTTTTGACTCCTCTTTAGGAGCTTCTTTTTTTTCTTCTTTTTTAGTGTTTTTTTGTTCAACCATATTTTTAATGTTATTATTAAGCTTTAATTTTTGACAAGACAGTAACAAGACTTCTTGTGTTTCCTTGAAGAACTCTTATAAATCCACTCACTGGAGCAGAAATACTTCCAAGTATTTTTGCAAGAAGCTCTTCTCTTGTAGGAAGTTCTGCAATCATCTTTGCTTCTTCTGTGGTCAAAACTTTTCCTTCACAGAATCCACCAAGAACAGAGATTACTCCCTCTTTATCAAATTTGCAAAGAACTTTTGCTGTTTTTGCGACATCTTCAAAACCAAAAACAAATCCTGCTTCTTTTTCAAGAGAAAGAGGATCAAAATCAATCTTTTCTTCTGAAAAAGCAATTTTTGCAAGTGTTTTTTTGGCAACAACTACTTTTGCTTGATTCTCAAAAAGCTCACTTCTTAATTTTGCAGAATCATTTCCTTTTATTCCTTTAAAGTTTATAAAGAATACTACTTCTTGCTCTGCAATATTATCACGAAGCTCTTTTACTATCTCTTTTTTCTTTTCTTTGTTTATAGCCATATTAAATAAAAAATCTGCGCTAAATCGCACAGACAAGATAAAATATCGACCTAATATTTATCCTCGGCAGGATTATTAAGTAAAAACCCCTGCTGTCTGTGGATGCTTAATTGATAAATAATTATAACTTTTTAAATATTTTTGTCAACTGTCTCAACTACTTTTTCAGCAAACTCAGTAGCAGCATCTGGTCCGTTGGCAGTAACTGTTTTTCCATCAATAACCACTTTTTCTTTCTTATACAAGGCTCCCTTCTGCTTCAATCTTTCAACTCCACGCTTATCCATATCAGAAGACCAGACTGTTGCTTTTTTGTTTTTTAGAACCCCGGCTCCTGCCAGTATGACTGGAGAGATACATATCGCTCCCAAAACAACTCCTTCTTTTTCTGTTTTTTGAACCACTTCATAAAAATCTTGATTATCTAAATACTCAACTGCTCCAGGCCCCCCAACAAAAACAAGAGCACTTAAATTTTCAGGATTAAAGCTTTTTGGATCAATCCCGGCAACAACCTCTCCCCCAAAAACACCAATCGCTAATCCTTTTTTACTACTCATAACAACAACTTCATAACCACTTTTTTCAAAAAACTCCCTCGGAATAAAATACTCCTCATCCATAAAATCTTTCTCAGCAACAACCATTAAAATTTTTTTATTCATAGATATTTATTTTTTGCTTGAATGTGTTCGTTGTGATTACGACTAAAAATTGTTTCTCCCGTTACTGGATCAGAAAGATAATACCAATATTCATTTTCAATTGGCGTAACTGCTGCTTCAATACTTTCAATTCCAGGATTGCAGATGGGCCCTTTTGGTAATCCCTTATACTTATATGTATTATATAAAGAATCAACTTCTGTTTCTTTTATTGTAATATCTATCCCCTTTTTTCCTATTACATAATTAACCGTTGCATCAATTTGGAGAGGCATTCCCACTTCAATTCTTCTCCATAAAATATCAGCAACTTTTCTTTTGTCTTTCAGTGTAATTACTTCTTTTTCTAATAAAGACGCCATAATTATGACTTCGTGAGTACTCTTTCCGAATAAATTATTTCTTTCAGAAACACTACCAGATATTTTTCTTTCCAGATTTTGAATCATCATCAAAACAATATCTTCAACTGTGTCATCACTTGAAATTCTATAAGTATCGGGAAAAAGATAACCCTCTAAAGAAGCATCTTTTGGTTTATCCTTTAAAATATCAATCTCTAAAAGTAAAAATTCGCTAACTTCTTCTGCTCCCATTAGAGTCGCCTGCTCTTCTGAAATCCCTGTTATTTTAAAGAAATCTTCTCTACTACTTAAGTCTTGTTCTTGAAAATAATCCCCTATCTCTTGCAATGACCATCCTTCTATCACTATTATACTTTCAAAAGAAACTTTTCCATAATGAAAAAGATCAACTATCTCAATCATATTCATTCCAGAATCAATGTAGTAAGTTCCTGCTTGAAGTTTTTTGTTCTTTTCTGTGATAAAAGTGTAACCAGCAAAAACAAAACTGTTCTTTATAATCCCTTCTTCTTCAAGTTTTTCTCCAATATTAAAAACTTTATCTCCTTTTTCTATCTTAAAAAAAACTTCCTCTTTTTCTGTTTCCCAAGAAAAACAACTAAAAATCCATCCGACAAAAACTACCAGTAAAAGAAAGGAGATTAAAAAAGAAAACAGTATTTTTTTACTCTTCATTTTTATTTGAATTCACAAGAGGAACAAAACTGAAACCAAAATACTCTTCTTGAATAAACTCTCCGTTCTTTTTTGTTAGCTTATATATTGAATTTTTAACAGGAACAACAATCACTCCCCCTTCATTAAGTTGCTCGTTCCATATAAATGGAACTTCTCCCATTTCAGGAAGAGCAGCAGAAACAAGAATCTTGTCATAAGGAGCTTCTTCTAAAAGCCCTTTATATCCGTTCTCGCAAAAAACTTTCACTTTTCCTTCTTTCACAAATCCATATCTAGAAACATTTTCTTCTCCAAAACACTTTAATTCAGGAATTATCTCAATTGCAATAACTTCTTTTGTTAGTTCTGCTAAAAGAGCGGTTGTCCATCCAGAACCACAACCAATATCTAAAACCTTATCATTTTTTTGAGGATCTAACTTTTCCATCATAAAAGCAACCACTGATGGTTGAGATATTGTTTGCCCAGAACCAATAGAAAGTGGAGCATCTTCATAAGCATACTCCTGAACATCAGGAAGAACAAAATCTTTCCGATCTATTCTACAAAAAGCATCATAAATTCTTTTGTTTTCAAGATGTCCTTTTTCTTTTAATAAATCAGCGAGATTTTTTGAAGACATAAAAATATTTTTTAAAATAATAAAGAATTACTGACTTAATTTTTTTTTGAAACCCAGCTCTATCAATAAAAAGAATTCCATTAAGATGATCTATCTCATGCTGTAAAACAACGGCAAGAAGATCTTCAGTTTCTATCTGAACTTCCTCTCCTTCTTCAGTTAACGCTCTTGCTTTAATCTTTTTTGCTCTCTCAATGTCAAGCCAAACTCCATCAACACTCAAACAACCTTCTTTTGTTGTGATTTTTTCTTCGCTTTTTTCTAATATCTCTGGATTCAAAAGAGCAGTAAAGCTATCTCCTGTTTCAATAACAATCACTCTTTTTGATACGCCGATCTGAGGAGCCGCTAAACCTATTCCGTCGTGTTCTTTAACAGCCTTTTTCATCCTCTTAATTAGTGTTCTTATTTCATTATCAAGAGAAACTTCTTCTGCTCTTCTTCTTAAAACAGAGCTAGGATATTTTGTTATTTTTTCAACTTTCATTTTGCTATTAATTGTTTATTTAGTTATAATATAAGAAATATATGGAAAAAGCAAGAGAAATAATAAATAAAATAAAAGGATTATCAGAAGAAGAGGAAAAGTTAATCCTGACTGCCTTTGATTTTTCAAAAGAAAAACATGAAGGACAAAAGCGACTCTCCGGTGAGCCGTACTTTACTCATCTTTACGAAACAGCAAAAATTTTAGCTGAGTTAGGAATGAGTGCAAAAACAATTTCTGCTGGACTTTTGCACGATATTTTAGAAGATTCAAAATCAACACGAGAAGAAGTAAAAGAAATATTTGGAAAAGATATTCTTTTTCTTGTTGAAGGTGTTACTAAACTTAAAAAACTAAAATATCGTGGGGCAGAAAGACATCGAAAAAGTTTGCAAAAACTTTTTGTTGCTGTTTCTCAAGATATTAGAGTAATTATTATCAAACTTGCTGATCGTTTACATAATATGAGAACACTTGATTATCTCCCTGACTATAAAAAAGAAAGAACTGCAAAAGAAACACTAGAAATATATGTCCCTATCGCCCGTCGTCTTGGAATAAGAAAACTTTGTCGTGGACTTGAAGACCTTTCTTTTAAGTATGTCTTTTCAAAAGAATATCAAGAAACAAAAAAACTCTTAAATCAAAAAAACAGAAAAGATGCGCAAAAATTAGAAAAGTTTCAAAAATCTATGAAGAAGGTTCTTGCAAAAAACAAAATAACAAACTTTACTGTTGAGTATCGGGTAAAAACTCTTTACAGCTTATATAATAAACTTTCAAGAAAAGATTGGAATATAGAAAAAGTTTACGATATCTCTGCATTAAGAATAATTCTTTCTGATATTAATGATTGTTATAAGGTTCTTGGAATAATTCATAAAAAATGGAAACCACTCCCTAACAGAATAAAAGATTATATCGCACTTCCAAAAACAAACGGATATAAAGCTCTTCATACCACAATATTTACCGGTTATGGAAATGTTTTAGAGGTTCAAATAAAAACAAAAAAAATGCACCGAGATGCAGAATATGGAATCGCCTCTCACTTAACATATAAAGAAAAAAATAACAAGGAATTAAAAACAACATTTTCATGGATTAGTCGTCTTGTTCCTTTTAAAAATCCTTTTGATAACGGAAATGAAGATAAGAGTAAAAAAGAAGCAATAAGAGAAGAAATAATAAATCCTAAAGATATTCCAAGTTGGATAAAAGAACTTGTTGAATATCAGTTATCTGCAAAAGATCAAGAAACATTAGAAGAAGAGTTAAAAGATGATTTTTTTAAAGAAAGAATCTTTATTTTCACTCCGATAGGAGATGTTATTGATCTCCCTGTTGGCTCTACTCCTGTTGACTTTGCTTATGCAATTCACACCGAAGTGGGAAACACTACTAGCGGAGCAAAAATAAAAGGAAAGTTGGTTTCCCTTGAAACACAACTAAGCAACGGAGATATAGTAGAGATAATTATTAATAAAGAAGGGAAACCTAATAAAAAATGGCTTGAAAGTGTAAAAACAATAACCGCCAAAAAACATATAAGAGCTTTTGTTCAAAAACCAAAATAGATGCTTAAAAAGAATTGTTAAAGAGATTTAAGTTTTTGTTTTATCTCTGTTGCCACCTTATCTAAATCCTCTTTTGTTGGTTTTTCGTTGCTTGGAAAAGAAAAATTAAAATTATCTTCCTTAAATCTTGGTATTACATGAAGATGAGAATGAAAAATTTCCTGCCCAGCAACTTCTCCATCAGAGAGAAGCAAATTAACTGCTTCTGGTTTTATCTCTGACTCTCTTAACGCCTTATTTATCTTCTTTGCAATAATAATCATTTTCTCTAAAAATAGATCATCTAAATCAGTAATAAATTGTTGATGAACTTTTGGAATAATTAATATATGCCCTCTATTAATAGGGTTAGCATCCAAAAAAGCAAGAACTTTGTCATCTTCATAAATTTTACTACTTGGAATCTCTCCTTTAATTATTTTACAAAAAATACAATCTTCCATAATAATAATTTTAAATTAAGAAATTAATAAATTACTCCTCCTTTCAAACAAAAAAATGACAAAGATGCAACCTATGTCATTTTTTTAACATCTGATTTGATCATTTTTACTATTTCTGGAAATTCAGATATTTTAAAATGCCCATTTTTACTTTCATAAATTGTAAAATTTGCATTCTTTAGTTTTTTCTTAAACTTTTCAGCGTGAGCAAGAGAAACAACATCATCATCTTTTGAAAACATTAGATATAAGTTCTTGGAGTTTTTTTCAAGCAGTGATAAATCTGATTTCAATTTAAATCCACCAACTAAATCTTCATCAGGCAAACTATTATCATAAGGTGGGCAAATCAAATAAGTTGAAAGTATTTTTTTAGGAAACTTGTTTTCGGACAAATACTTTGCAAGAAAAGTTCCTCCTAATGAAGATCCAATTAAAATAACATTATTGTTTAATAAAGGAAAAAATCTTTCAAAATAGATCTTCCATTCTTCGTATTTTGCATTATCCGCTAAAGGCATACGAGGTCTAATAATCTCAAAATTTTTCCCAAGATTTTTTTCTAAAAATTCATCACTCCATTTAATTTTTTTATCAATAGAAATTTCTTTTGTCTTTAAAAAATACAAATAATCCTTCTTGTTCTTAAAGGTCATTCCACCATGTATAATAAACACCTGAATTTTATTTTCCATATTATTTATATACTTCTCTGGTAAATTTAAATTCTTAAGGTTAATATTTATTACTTTTTTTTATATCTGTTATTATCACGACCATAACATTTCTCATTCATCATTCTTTCCCACTCTTCATTAAGATCAATTCCTTGAGAATTTGCCATACACACTACAGTAAAAATAACATCTGTTAATTCTTGACCTAGGTTCTTTTCTTCTTCATTGCTCTTCTTCTTTTTTGTTCCATAAAGATGATTTACTTCCCGAGCAAGTTCTCCAGTTTCTTCAGTTAATCTTGCCAAAATCTCATAAGGTGACCAATACTGCGGTGTAAATTGACCTGTCCACTTATATACTTCTAATAATACCACAAAACAAAAAACCAAGAAAGCAAAAATGCCATAGGTGACACCTATGGCAAAAGAATTAAAATATTTGTTTAAAATATAGTTTATATAATGTTTAAGGATGAGCTTTCTAATTATGAATTTGATTTTTTATTA
>JAYEKQ010000020.1:0-13753 GCA_034661095.1 Patescibacteria group bacterium
AGGTGACACCTATGGCATTAAATTGTCCAAGGTCTTGTCCAAGGTCCGACCTTTTGTCCAAGGTCCGACCTTTGTCCAAGGTCCGACCTTCGCCCAAGGTCCGACCTTGGGAACTTGGGAACTTTACTGACTATTTTATTTTAATTGATAAGATGCTATAATGATTTTATAATATAAAAATAAATAAAAAACTCCATGTCCATCCTCGGGTTGGACATGGGGGAGAGATTAATATGAATAAGAAAAGGAATATTATAATTGCGGTTGTTGGTCTTTTTTTGATTGCGTTGTTTTTCTTTTTTAGGAATGGGGATGACGATTTGGAATATGTGGTTGTTGAAAGAAAAGATGTAATAAGAGAGATATTTGAAACTGGAACGGTTAAGAAAGGAGAATTATTATCCGTTGGTTTTTCAGAGTTAGGGAAAATTGACAGCGTTTTAGTTGAAGAAGGAAAGGTAGTTAAAAAAGGAGATGTTTTGGCATCTCTAGATACTGAACAGTTGGAAATAATGAAAAGTAAAGAAGAGGTAGTATTGGAGTCTGCAGAAGCGGGGTTAGAAAGTGTTTTAAAAGGAGCAACTCAAGAGAGTATAGAAGTTGCTGAAGCAAAGGTTAGCTCTGTTGAGACAGCACTATCTTCTGCCGAAGAAAACCTTAATAATACAATAAGTAGCACTGAAGAAACATTGAAAACAGTATATATTGGGGTGCCTTATCTACTGAGTATCGTTCATAAAGACATTAAAGAAGTAAAAGAAGGAGTAGATGATATTGTTGATAGAAACTTTACGGGATTCTATTTCTCTGAAACTTACTCTGTCCGTAATAGTAGAATTGCTATTAGAAAAAGTGAAACAGAAATTGAAAAATATAAAGAAATGATAACTGAAGAAGAAGTTTCTTTTTCAGAGAAAGATGACGGATTGCTTGTTGTTGAAGATAAGCTAAGAGCAATTGTGAGAGAGCTTGATAATATTTTAGATATTTCAGAAAATGATAGTTTTTATGAAGAAAGAATTTCTTCTACTGATTTGGATAGTCTCCGTTCTTTTCGGATGATAACTAATAGTAGCTTAAGTAGTGTAATTTCTTTAAGACAAAGTATTTCTTCCACTAAAACTGAATTAAATTCACTTCTTACTCTTACAAAAGCAGATGTTAGTTTTTTGGAAAAATCTCTTACAGAAGCAAAAAAAGCGTTAGAGCAGGTTAAGTCAGGGGCGTCAGTTGAAGATGTTATAATTCAAGAAGCAGTAATAAAGCAAGCAAAAGCAAACATCTCTTGTCTTGAAAAAAGAATTGAAGAAGCAGTTTTGACCTCTCCTGTTGATGGGGTTGTATCTGTTGTTCATATTAAAGAAAAAGAAATAGCAGTTGCAGGAGCTCCTACTTTCTCAATAATTCCAGAGAAAGAGTTCCAGATAGAAGTTTTTATTTATGAAGGAGATATTCCAGAAGTTAGAATCGGCAATAAAGCTGACATCTCATTAGTTGCTTTTCCTGATAAAAAATTTCAAGGAGAAGTTATTTCAATAAACTCTATTGGAGAAATAATAGATGAAATTGTTTATTACAAAACAATTGTTTCTTTTAGTGATTATCCAGAAAAAATGATGGTTAATATGACTGCTGATGTTACAATTCTTACTGCAAAAAAAGAAGGGGCTTTAACTATTCCCGAAAGAGTTACTTTTGTTGAGGATGAGAAAAGGTATGTTAATGTAATAATTAACGGAGAAACAGAGAAAAGAGAAGTTGAAGTTGGAATGAAAGGAGAAGGAAGAATTTTTGAAGTTTTATCAGGACTAAGTGAAGGAGAAAAAGTTTTAATAACAAGATAATTCTGAGATAATATGGAAAATGTTCTTGAATTAAAAGATGTTTGGAAAGTATATGACCTTGGCAAGATAAAACTTGAAGTCCTTAAGGGTGTCTCTTTTTATATAAAGAAAAAAGATTTTGTAGTTGTTCTTGGTCCTAGTGGTTCTGGAAAATCAACTCTTTTAAATATGATGAGTTGCTTAGATGTTCCAACAAAAGGTCAAGTTTTTTTGGATGGAAAAGATGTTTCTTCTTTTTCAGAGGACGAACTAGCAATTGTGAGAGGGAAAAAGATAGGATTTGTTTTTCAGCAGTTTAATCTTCTTCCTCACCTTACTGCTATTCAAAATGTTGTTCTTCCAACAATTTTTCGGGGAACTTCTTTCCAAGAAAAAACAGAGAAAGCAAAAGAAATTCTTTCTTCGGTTGGTCTTTTGGATCGCTTAAATCACAAACCGTCAGAACTGTCTGGAGGAGAGAAACAGAGAATAGCAATTTCTCGCGCTTTAATAAATGACCCAGAGATAATTGTTGCCGATGAGCCAACTGGAAATATTGATTCAAAAACAGGAGCACATATTATGGAACTTCTTGAAAACTTAAACAAGAATGAAGGAAAAACAGTAGTTGTTGTAACTCACGACACAGAGCTTGAAAAATTTTCAAACAAAATAATAAGAATAAGAGATGGTGAGATAGAAAACTCAAAACAATAATTAAAATTTTTAATTTAGCAATTTTCAATTTTCAATGAATGACCAAATAAAAAAAAGCACCAAAATTCAAAATCCAAAACAAAAACACTGTCATTCCCAGCTTGACTGGGAATCCAGAAATCAGTGTGTTTAATAAAACGAAGCAATCCCGTTTGTAATTTTGAGCATTTGGAAATTGAAAAATTGAAAATTCATTGAAAATTGTCAAATTGAAAATTGAAAATTTATAACTATGCCAAAAGTTAAAAGTCAAATGTTTCCTGAGGTGTTTCCCGAGGTGAGACCTCGGGAAACTTCTTACTGTTATTCTGAATGAAGCGTAGCAGAGTGAAGAATCCCATCATCTTTCCAATATTATGAGATTCTTCGGCTATCGCCTCAGAATGACAATTAGAAAATTTAAAACTCAATAAATATGAATATAGAGTATTTTAAAATAGCGCTTCGGAATTTAAAGTCTCGCTCAATGCGAAGCTGGCTTACTGTTTTAGGAATTGTTATTGGAATCTTTCTCGTTGTTTCGCTCTTATCTTTGAGTGAAGGACTAAAAGACTCAGTAATGCGTGAACTTAAAATGATGGGAGGAAATATTTTAATTGTTTATCCAGGAGATAGTAGTGATATAGTCACTACAATGATGGGAGGAGTAGAGCTGGACGACAAGGAAATTGAAGCAATCAAAAGAGCTGACGGGGTAGATATTGTTCTTGAGATGCCTTTTGCTGGATCAGTAGTCCGCCATTTTCAAGAAACAAAAAGGGCCTTTATATACGGGATAGACCTTAATGATGGTCTTTCTTTGTTGCGTGACAATATGGGTTGGGAGATGACCAGTGGAGAGTTTCCACGATCAGGAAGAAGGGAAGTAATGGTTGGAAATTTGGTTCCAAAGGATCTTTTTCCAGAGATGATAGTCGGTGATTCTATAAATATTAAAGGAAAAGAATTTACTGTTTCTGGAGTTTTACGATCGTTAGGAAGCAAGCAAGACGATCTTACGATTGCTATTGACTTGAGTGATTTCCGAGATATAACTGGAAAAAGAGAAGGAACTCCAGTAGCAATGGTTCAACTTTATGAAGGATATGATGCTGAAATTGCTGCTGAAAATATAGAAAGAGAACTTGAGCAATCAATGATAAGAAGGAGAGATGAAGATAGCCCTTCTTTCTCAGTAATGACAAGTGAAACTGTGACAAGTATGGTAGATAATATAATGGGAACTGTTCAGTTGGCAGTGATTGCCTTTGCAAGCATCGCAATTCTTGTTGGAGGAATAGGGATAATGAACACAATGTACACTTCTGTAAAAGAAAGAACTAAAGAAATAGGAATTCTTAAAGCGGTGGGAGCAAAAAGAAGTGATATTACAAAGATATTTTTATTTGAAGCAGGAATTATTGGAATAATTGGAGGAGTTGGAGGGGTTGTTTTGGGACTTCTTCTCGCTATTTCTGTTGAAATTTACTTTTCTCAAATACATCCAGTATTCTACCTAGAAGCACATATTTCAATATGGCTTATACTTTTTGGACTAGGATTCTCTTTTGTTATTGGATGTCTATCTGGCTTTTTCCCAGCTCGCCAAGGAGCAAAAATGAAACCAGTAGACGCCCTCCGCTACGAATAAAATAAAAGCATCGGACGCCCAGGGCGTCCGATGAAAAAGATGATAATGTCTAAGGTGTCACCTTGGAGATGTACATATCCGGATGTGTATATGAGGGAAAGAAAGTTTTATGTTTAAAAAAATACTTATATCATTATTTGCTTTTCTAATTATTTTAACTTTTTTGTTTATTGGAGTTGTTATTGGAAGCGAGGTTAATTTTACTTTTTTAGAACAAACACTTGAAGAAGACCAGAAAGATAATAATTTGGCTTTAAATAGCAACAAAATTGATGATATTCAAGAAGAAGAAAAAGAAGAAGAACAGTATGTTCCTCAGTTAGAGCACGAAGAGATGATAATTGATGTTGTTGAAAAAAATATTCCATCAGTTGTAAGTATCATTTCTTACAGTTTTGGCGTTGAATCTGGAAGAGGAACTGGGTTTATAATATCTAAAGACGGTTTTATTCTTACAAATCGGCATATTGTCTATGAAGAAGAAGCCGAATATAAAGTTTATCTCTCAACAGGAGAAACTTTCTTAGCAGAGATTGTTGCCAAAGATCCTTTTCAAGATTTGGCAGTTTTGAAAATTAATGCCACAGATTTGCCAGTTGTTGTTTTTGGAAACTCTGATAATATTTGTATTGGGCAAACAGCAGTTGCTATCGGAAACGCTCTCGGTGAATTTGAAAACACAGTTTCTGTTGGAGTGATCTCAGGGACAGGAAGAAGTATAAGAGCTCTTGGTCCAGAAAAATCAGAATTACTTGACGATGTTATCCAAACAGACGCCGCGATTAATTTTGGAAATTCTGGAGGTCCACTTCTTAATATAAAAGGAGAGGTCGTTGGAATAAATACAGCAGTAGCAACTTCTGCTGAAGGAATTGGCTTTGCTATTCCAATAAATAAAGCAAAAAAAGCGGTAAGAGGAGCGGTGGAAGAAGGAGAGATTATCTATCCCTTTCTTGGAGTTCACTATCTGATGGTTAATGAAGAAATTCAAGAAGAAAAAAATCTTCCAATTGATTATGGAGCAGTTATCGTTTCCAGAGAAGGCCAGACAGCGGTTACCCCTGGTTCTGCAGCTGAGAAAGCGGGACTAAGAGAAGGTGATATAATTTTAGAGATTAATGGAGAGAGAATTGACAGTGACAATCACTTAGCAGGAGTGATATCATCCTACGAGCCAAGAGACGAGATAGAGATAAAAATTTTAAGAAACAACCAAAGTTTTGTCACCCTAACTGTCACTCTCGGCGAAATAAAGTAAGCATTGGAGGGTCGGGGCGTCCGATGCTTTTTTCTCTTGATTTTAATGGTTAAAATGTTATCATTAGATGTTATGATTAATAGTAGTAATTAAACAAAAAAGCGTATGTCAGCATTACCAGGTGCAAATTTTACACACAAAGCGCAACAAGCCATTATTGTGGCACAAAAAATAGCGCAAAAAAAAGGAGACAAACAGATTAACCCTATTCATCTGCTGTTTTCGCTTACGATTCAGAAAGATAGTATTGTAAATAGTGTTATGGATAGAATTGGAGTTGATATTGAAATGTTGAAAAAAAGAACAGAGCGGTCAATGAAACAAATAACAAAAAAAGATTCTTTACCAAAAAAAGAAGCAGGACATTTTTATCTTTCAGAAGAGATAGCAAAAATATTAAAAAAAGCAGGCGAAGAGGCAGTAAAGATGGGAGATAAGTTTATATCTGTAGAACATCTTTTTCTTGCTTTACTTAGTATTGAAACACAAGCTTTGTATGTATTGGAGACAGCTTCTTTTATTCCTTACGGAAAAGGAGGTCCCGATCCGATAGAAGGAGAACAACTTAATTATGAGCGAGTAAAAGAAGAAATTGTTGAGATAAGAGGGGGAAGGAAGATAACTGATCCACATCCTGAGTCAAAGATGCAGGTTCTTGAAAAATATACAAGAAACCTTACTGAAGAAGCAAGGCAAGGGAAAATAGATCCAGTTATTGGTAGAAAGAAAGAAACAAGAAGAATGATGCAAGTTCTTTCCAGAAGAACAAAAAATAATCCTGTTCTTTTAGGAGAACCAGGAACTGGAAAAACGGCAATGGTTGAAGGAATGGCACAGAGAATTGCGAAGAAAGATGTCCCTGAAAGCTTAAAAAACAAAGAAGTTATTGCTCTTGATATCGGATCTCTTATTGCTGGAACAAGATATAGAGGGGAGTTTGAAGACAGAGTAAAGGCTCTTTTAAGAGAAATTAAAAAAGAAGAAAATAAGTATATAATTTTTATTGATGAGCTTCACACAGTTGTTGGAGCTGGCTCTGCAGAAGGATCTGTTGATATGGCAAACTTGTTAAAACCAGACCTTGCTCGAGGAAAACTTCGTGCTATCGGAGCAACAACTCTTAAAGAATATCAGAAGTATATAGAAAAAGATCCAGCTCTTGAAAGAAGATTTCAACCAATTTCTATCTCAGAACCAACAGAAGATGAAGCAGTCCTTATTCTTCGTGGGATAAAGGAAAAGTATGAGATGCATCACGGAGTAAAGATTGAAGAATCAGCACTAAAGGCTGCAGTTGAACTTTCAGCAAGACATATTTCAGATCGATTTCTCCCCGACAAAGCAGTTGATTTGATGGATGAGGCGATGAGCTCTCTTCGTCTTGAAATTGAATCACAACCAGAAAGGCTAGAAGATCTAAAAAAAGAGATTCAAGACTTTGAAATTGAGCTAGAATCACTTAAAGGGAATAGCACTGAAATAACAAAAAAGAGAAAAAATGTAATTAATCGTCAGATTGCTGATTTAAGAGAAAAAGCCGAAGAGCTTGAATCAAGATGGCGAGCAGAGAAAGAAACAATAACGAAGATAAAAGAAATAAAGAGTACTATTGATTCTTTAAGGTATGAATCAGAGAGAGCAAGTCAAGAAGCAAACCTACAAAGAGTTGCAGAAATAAAGTATGGAAAAATTCCAGAACTAACAAAAGAACTGAATTCTGAAGAGAAAAAATTGAAAAATCTGCAAAAAAGGAAGCCAATATTAAAAGAATCAGTGACAAGAGAAGATGTTGCAGGAGTTGTTTCTCGTTGGACAGGAATTCCGCTTAACAGTTTACTTGAAGAAGAAGCACAAAAGCTTAGAAAGATGGAAAATATTATTTCTCGTCGTGTTATTGGTCAAGATGAAGCAATTGTTGCTATTTCTAATGCGATTCGTCGTTCTAGAGCTGGAATATCTGACGAAAATAAACCATTAGGATCTTTTCTTTTTCTTGGTCCTACTGGAGTTGGAAAAACAGAAACAGCAAGAGCATTAGCAGAATTTTTATTTGGAAGCGAGAAGGCACTTGTTGCGCTCGATATGTCAGAGTATATGGAGAAGCATGCCACATCAAAGATGATTGGGGCTCCTCCAGGATATGTTGGGCATGAGGATGCAGGGCAACTTAGCGAGATAATAAGAAGAAGGCCGTATAGTGTTCTTCTTATTGATGAGATAGAGAAAGCACATCCAGATGTGTTTAATGTTCTTCTTCAGGTTCTTGAAGAAGGAAGGTTAACTGACGGAAAGGGAAGAAAGATATCTTTTAAAAACACAATAATAATAATGACATCTAATGTCGGATCAGAGCAGATTATGGAAATGGGTAATCTTGGTTTTGATATGAAGGAAGCAGAAGAAGGAGCTAAACAATCACTAAAAGATAGGATAAATGAAAATCTAAAAGCAACCTTCCGTCCAGAATTTTTAAACAGAATAGATGAGAATATAATTTTTAATCATCTAACTCTTGAAAATATTAACAAGATAGCACAGTTAGAAGTGGAAAAAGTTAAGAGAAGAGTAAAGAAAAGCAATAATATTGATATTGTTTTTCAAAAATCAGTAATTGATATGCTTACTAAAGAAGGATTTGATCGTGAGATGGGAGCGCGTCCAATGAAGAGGTTAATTCAAAGAAAAATACTAAACCCCCTTGCTTTACAAATAATATCAGGAGAAGTTAATCATGGAGAAAGAGTAACAGCAAAAGAATCGTCAGGAAATATCTTATTTGAAACAAAAAACAAAAGAACAAAAAAAGAAAAAGTAAAAGTGTAAAATATGAACGCTAACACAGGATTCTTAATAATCATCGCAATTGCTGGTCTGCTCTATCTTTATGTTAACTTTATGGAGCAAGTCAATGAGGCAGGCGTCTTTAGTTGGCATCTATAAAACTGTTAATTGAATAAAGATATTAATTTATTGAAGTTAAGAGGATAGTTTTCTGGAACTTGAAACGCTTCTGCTTGTCTGAGATTTTCTTCTCTACAGAAAAATCCTCGGTAAGAGTTCATTGATTGTAGTAAAACTTTCTCTGCAGAGTTGATTTGAGAGTCGTAAACAGCAAGAACTTTCTCTTTTTTTTCTACATAATCAGTAATATCAACAACAACATCGGCTCTTCCAAAGTAAAATCCTTCTGCAAAAAGAAAAATGGGAACTTTAAACGGTTCTCCTTTTTCTTTCATAAAGTCCCAAGAAGCTCTTTCAACCCCAACTGTTACCATTTTTGATACTTCTGAGTGGTCAGTGTGATAATCTTTTGAATTAAGAGTAAAAATAAAATCAGGTCTTTTCTCTCTTATAATCTCTATAATTTTATCTATTGTTTCATGATTTTTTTCAACCCTACTATCAAAAAGACCTAAGTAAGAAGTACTATCAATTCCAATAATTTTAGAAGCCTCGCTAATTTCTTCACTTCTTTTTTCTTGAAGGTCAGTTTTTTCAAAACTTGCCTCTTTTTCTCTCCACGGTCCTTGTTCTCCTTTTGTTGCAACTACTTCGTGAATTTTAAATCCTTTTTCTTTCAAAAGCATTAGAGTTCCAGCACAGGTTAAGTGATCATCTGGATGAGCGCTAAAAACAAGTATATTTTTTTGTTTCATAATTTAATTTGTTAAAAAAGGGGAGGGGAAGACAAGAAAAAATCTTGCCTTCCTCCCTTATTAGTTCTCCATAAAGAAGAACTTTTCCATCTCTTCATCGTAAGCAAGAGGAGAGTACTGGCCACTTATTAAGCGACACTCTACTTTTTTCATTGTCTGAGGATTTTTCTTGAGAGCTTCTATTGCCCAGTAAGGAGCTTTTCGCCATATTCCATCTTGAAATTTCATTTTCCACTGCTTCGCAGTCATAAAATCAAACTCTCCGCAGTGAATAATTGTTGCTTTTCCTCCTGCTGTTTCTGCCCCAGCCCAAAAGGATCCCAAAACATCATTATGTGTTTTGTTCGGAACAATACCAGCCACTGACTGGTGATTTTCTCCCAAGTATGCGCCAAAGAGGAAGTATATAAAAGATCCCCCCATCTTTACTGATTGATTGCTAAGAACATGGCCGATTGTCTCAGAAGCAACTTTTTTCCATTTTTTGTTTTTGCTTGAGACATAGACTGGTCTCTCACCACAAACAGTAAAGGCAATAAAGCTTTTTCTTTTTCTGTTCTCACGGATTTTTTCCGCAACTTCTCTCATTGTCATTCTTAAAGCGGAAATTCCACTGACTGCTTCTTGCAAAGAGGAGAAGTCAATGTTGTAATTCTGCAATATTGCAGGGAAGTATCCGCCGTTCAACATTTCGCATTCTTTTTTCGTTGGATAAGGGTCAAAAAGAACTTTTTCTCTTTCAATCCACTCTTCTCCTTTCGGGTAGTAAAAAAATGTTGGTTGCAAATTAGGGTGTTTTCCGAGGATTTCTGTCATCATGATTTCGGCATGATTTGCTAGGTGATCCGATGTTCCATAAACTAATTTTTTCATTCTCTTCTCCTTTCTTGTTACGATAAATTATGATGAATAAAGAACTTAAGGCGAGAGACACAAACTATGTTTCTCACCCTCTATACCTTCCTTTTGCTTTATAAAACTGTTCTGCTTTCTTCCAGTTTATTACTCCTTCTTTATCAAGATCCTTGATAGAGGGGATTATCCTTTCATCAGGAACAGTTTTTATTTGAATAGGTCTTTCATCTCCTTCTGGCGGAATTATACCCATCTCTTTCTTGTCGCTCATTATTTTTTTATTTATTTTTCTTATATCTTTTGCACTCCATTTGTTAATTGGTTTTCCAATAATAGCAAGCAGAAAAAGAAAATTACTTACACCTTGTAAAATAATCCATTCTTTGTGAAAATTATTATTTCCTTCGTAGCAGGGGTTTGGATTTGAGACTTGAATTGTTTTTCTTTTCTTTTCACAACCAACATCTTCCACAAAAGCGCAAGTTAAAACTTCTTCTAAATATCCGGTGGCAAATGGTCTATTCATTGCAAGTTCATATCGTAAAGCAAAAGCGCCACTTACCATCCACTTTAAAGAAACAAGTCGTAAAAAAAGTTGTTCCGCGCGTTTCTTTATTTTTTTTGTATATGGATTGGCAGAAGACAGGTGTTTTAGTGAGAGCAAAGAAGAACGAGACATCATTATACACTCATTGTTTCTTCCACTTTTTGCGGTTTTAATGTGATGAACATTCTCTCCTGCTTCACTTATTCCAAATCCAAGGTAATCAACTCCTTTGTGTTCTGTATAATTAGAGACCTCAGCGTCATGTTGGATTATCCATTCAGGATTGTTTTTTTCATAACGATTAATAATGTACTGAGTTAGATAACCAGCTAAAACAGCAACTCCTTTTCCGTGGGGCATATGATTTGTGTTAAGAATTTCAAGTAATTTTTCTTGATTTAAAACCTCAAGCACATTTTCACAGTCAACAGTATTTATCTTTTTATAGTTATCTAAAGGAAGAAGTGCTTTTCTACTACTTCTGTCGTTAATAACAGTTATGTTTTGATTTTTAAACTGTTTAACAACACTATCAAGGAGAGGTGCGATTACTGGCTCTTCTTCTTTCATCGGGATAATTAAAGCACTTCTCCCTAAAATACTGTTTATTTTTTCTTTTTTTGCGCCAAGTTTTTCTTTAGTAGGAGATAAGTAGAAAGCATTACATTTTTCTTGCAAAACATTTTCCTTGTTTTTCTCTATCTCACAAAAAGTTAGAGCAGAGTTATATTTTTGCCAAGTTCGGTTCATACTAAAAGTAAAAAACCTCCCGTTAAGGGAGGTTTTAAGTTCTTATTATAAAATTATTTTAATTTAATGGAATGAAAACCTCCCGATTAAGAAACGGAAAAATAAAAAGAATAAGGCAATAAAACCAATTTTTTATTTGAAAGATTTTCATAACAATCCAAATTATATCTAAAAAAAATAAAAAGTCAACCTTTTTTTAAAATATGTACATAAAAAAAGTGACACAGGTGCAACCTATACCATAAAAAGTAGACACATTAAAAGTGTCTCCGAGGTGAGACCTCGGGAATAATTGATGTGTGGCATTTAACTTTCTCATCGTCATTGCGAGCGGAACGAAGTGAAGCGTGGCAATCCCATTATCCTTGCAGTTTCCCTAGGTGACACCTTGAACACTCCATGAGAGATTGCCACAGGCTAAAACCCTCGCAATGACAGTGAAATACCTTGAAATGCGTCTTTTTATCCGTGTCCACTAAACGGGGTACACTTCAAATCTGTGTCACTTTTTTTTGTTGATTGTTTTTTTGTTTTGTTTTATAGTTTAAAGATGAGAGAGAAAATCTATACTGAGTTTATTTTTATTTTATTACTACTTATTTCGTGGGTAGTTTTGCTTTATTTTTTCTCCAGAAGTTATTCTTTCTTTTGTCGGAGTTGTAGGAAATGCAACTTTTTTAAGCTTGATGTATCTTTTTTCAAAGTTTATCTTTCCAAATTTTTTTTAAAAAGTTTGCTTGTATAAAAATAAATGTTATAATCACTTCATAAGATGAATAACATTGAAAAGAAAGAAAAAGAAGCAAAGACAATTTCTCAAGAATATCATCGTATTATTCTTCTTTTTTTGCGGTTTTCAGGGTGGATCGTAGGACCAGTGATAGTTGCTTTAATAATTGGAAAAATAATTGATGGTAGGTATGAATCAGATCCTTGGGCAACTTTGATTGCGATCGGAGTAGCTTTCATTTTTTCAATGATAGGAATTGTTAAAGAAACATTAAAAGAGTACAAGAAAATAGTAAAAGACATTGACAAAAAATAAAAATGTTGAAAGATGGAATACATTATGAACATCCGATCTTTGCCGAGCCAGTGGCAGAGATTTTTGGTTTTGTTATTACTAACACTTTACTTACATCTTATATAGTAACAATATTCCTTATTATTCTTGCTTTTGTTGTTAATCGAAAAATAAAACAAAACCCAGGAAGATTGCAGAACGGATTTGAGATGATAATTGAATCATTTTTAGGAATATTTGATTCTTTGACTGGTTCAAGAGAAAGATCGTTAAAGTTTTTCCCTTTAGTTTTTGCATTTTTCATATTTATTCTTTTTAATAATCTGGTAGGAATTTTACCAGGAGTAGGGTCAATAGGACAGATAATATCATCAGGTGGCGAAAAATACTTTATTCCTTATATCAAAAATGCAACCGCTGATCTTAACGCAACACTTTCTTTTGCCCTTGTTGGAGTAGTTGCAAGTCATATAATCGGAGTTTTAACAATAGGAGTGTGGAAATATATAAACAAGTTTGTCAATCTTGATGCTTTAATAGAAATTCCAAAAAAAATAAGGAAAGAGCCAAGCGTTTTGATGATAAATCCAATAAAGATATTCACTGGAATGATAGAAATTATAAGCGAGATAGCAAAAGTGGCAAGTTTATCTTTTCGTCTTTTTGGAAATATATTTGCAGGGAAGATTCTTCTTGCATTTATGATGGGAATTTTTGCATTTGGACTACCTATCCCATTTATATTTATGGAATTTCTAGTAGGATTTATGCAAGCGTTTATATTTTCCCTTTTAGTTCTTGCTTACTTAGTAACAATGACTACTGCTGAAGGGCATTAAGTTGATATTTTTTAAGAAAGTGCTACAATAAAAGTATTAACTGGAAAACTTCAGTTCTTTTATTTTGTAATTATTAGAGGGTGTTTACCCTATTAACCGCACTTGAAGAAAAACTTCACTTGCTCATTTATGGAATTAACAGAAATCGCAAAAGCAATAGCAATCGGCTTTGGGGCATTAGGACCAAGTATCGGAATTGGAATGATCGGTTCAAAAGCAATGGAAGCCATTGGTAGAAACCCAGAAGCCAGTGGAAAGATTTTAGTTCCTATGCTTTTAGCAATTGCGTTTGCAGAATCCATTGCTATTTATGTATTAGTTATTGCTTTTACTATTGGATAAGAAATATAATTAACTAACCTTTTCGGGTAGTTTTTATTTTATGGAATCACTGATAGAAACATTTCATTTAGATGTTAAGCTTATTATCGCGCAAGCACTCAACCTTGCTGTTGTTGCTTTTGTTCTTTATTTCTTTGCCTTAAAACCAGTTTTCAAAGTAATGAATGAGAGAAGCAATAAAATTGAGAAAGGAGTTGAAAATGCAGAAAAAGCAAAACAGATTCTCGCAGAAGCAGAGCAAGAGAAAGAAGAAATTCTTAACAAAGCAAAAGAAAAAGCAAATGAAAAGATAACCGAAGGAAGAGAAAGGGG
>JAYEKQ010000021.1:0-13441 GCA_034661095.1 Patescibacteria group bacterium
TTTGGTTCCTGTTACTGCATCAGTAAAGGTAAGATTGTCACTTACATCAACATCAATGTATGTGTTTGCATCTTTTAGTCCAAGAAGTCCTCCTGTGGTTTCTGTTCCAATGCCTACACTACCGCTTTCAATTGATAAATGTGTTTCAGTATCGGTTTCAAAAACTCCTTCTATTGCAAGGGATCCAGTTTTACACTGAGCATCATCTACTGCACTTATTGGATAAGGAATATTTCCTCCAGGAGGAGCTTCTGTTGGTCCTGTCCAAGCAAAAACAATGAAACCTATAAGAAATATAGAAAGAAAAGCTCCAAAAATAAATCCTGTTTTTTTGAAAATTTTTATTTTTTGCATATACATAATTATAATAAAATATTTTAATAAATTAATTTTTTAACTGGATTCCCAGTCAAGCTGGGAATGACAGGTGGGATGGTGGAAATGATGCTTCACTGTCATTCTGAGCGGAACGAAGTGGAGCGAAGAATCTCATGGTTTTTGCATAGGTGATGGGATTCTTCGGCTATCGCCTCAGAATGACGGGGGAGTGCATGGGTGATGGGATTCTTCACTACGCTTCGCTTTGTTCAGAATGACGGGGGATTTTGTTTGATTCTAATACTTCTATTCTTTTTTCTAAGGTGATTACTTTTTGCTTAAGGATAGGGAAATTTACTGTTTCTAAAATATTTTCAATGTTTTCTAACCGATAATCAACTGTATCGAATTTTTGATCCATCCTATCAAACCTTTGATCCATCCTGTCGAATCTTTGATCTATTGCGTCGAATCTTTGATCATGTTCTTCTAATTTTTCTGTATTAGATGCTACTTGTTCAGCAAGAAATTGAATAGACCCTTTAAGGTCTTCAGCAACAACATCAAAATAACGCTTAGTTTCCACTGTTTTATCATCAAAGTGTTTTTTTGTTTCTGAAGTCCTTTCATCAAAGTGTTTCTTCATTTCTGAAGATCTTTTATCAAAGTGTTTTTTTGTTTCTGAAGATCTTTTATCAAAGTGTTTTTTTGTTTCTGAAGTCCTTTCGTCAAAATGTTTCTTTGTTTCTGAGGACTTTTCGTCAAAGTGTTTCTTCATTTCTGAAGATCTTTTATCAAAGTGTTTTTTTGTTTCTGAAGTCCTTTCGTCAAAATGTTTCTTTGTTTCTGAGGACTTTTCGTCAAAGTGTTTCTTTGTTTCTTCTTTGTATTCGTCTAATATTTTTTTAAAATCTTTATCCATACTTTTGTTTAATTTTAAAACGATTTTCTGGATTCCCAGTCAAGCTGGGAATGACAGGTGGGGCTTATCGGTTGCGGAGATCTTGTAGTTCTTTTATTTGTTTTTCTATGTTTGCTTCTCTTTCTTCTGTTGTTGGGGGGATATAGTCATCTCCTCTTGCTTCTTCTCTTGCTTTATCTAATGCACTTTTTTCTTGTTGGATTTTTGCGTCTAGGATTTCTCTTTCTTGTTGTTCTACTTCTTCTTCAGTTGGTGGTCCAAAATATATGTTATAAACGGCAAAAAGGATTCCTATTAGTGCTATTGACACTATTAGACCGATTATTGTTTTTTTCCAGTTTATGTTTATTGTTGGGTTGTACATATTTTTTTAAATTCTAAATTCTAATATCTAAATACTAAACAAACACTAAATACTAAATTCAAATGTTCAAAACTGGATTCCCAGTCAAGCTGGGAATGACAAAGGGGATGAGAATGACGGGGTTTTTGTTTTGGATTTTGGATTTTTGTCATTAGTGTTTGTTTAGGGTTTAGGGTTTCTTTGTTGTTATTCAAAGATATCGTGGTATAGGCGGATTCTTGTTATGTAGCCGTTGAAGTTTTTGTTTAGGCCGGCGCTTCCTATTGCGTGGAATCCGTCTTCGGTTGGGATGTTTAGTGATCCTGCGTTGAACTGATTTTCACCTACATTTTCTCCATCAACATATATTCTTGCCCATCTACTTGCTCCACCTTCATAAGTGAAGGAAACATGTGTCCATTTTTCTTCTTTAATAACTTCATCTGTTGTTTGTTGATTTCCATTAAGGACAAGTTTTAATTCTCCATTAGCAAGGATTTCAAACTCAATAAGTGTTGACTCTGTTGGGTGTATTAATCCGTAAATACCAGATGTTTCTTGCGTTCCTATTCCTTCCCAGTATATCCATGCGCTAAATGTAATGCTATTAAATTTATCAGGCCAGTTTTCACTTCCAAGTAGTGAGATATAGTTACCATCTCCAACCCCCGGTAATACTTCTGGAATTCCTCCTCCAGAACCACTGTATCCAAACTCTACCCATCCAAGGGTTTGATCTCCCCAAGCATAGCCACCAGTGATGTTTTCCATATCATCAACTTCTACTCCGTATTCTGTTGCATCATCGGCTGTTCCAGAAAGAGATACCCACTCATCATAATCACCATAGTAAATTCCCTCTTCATCAGTATCAATTACTTTGGCCCATCCTGTTAATACTCCATCTACCTTTCTTGCTTCACAAGTTCCTTCAGGACAATCAGTTAAATCACTTTGCTCAAAACTTATCCAACCAACAACTTCTGACCAAGCATATCCGCTTACAAGTCCAGTTCCTGCATCTATATCAAGCGCGTAATCAACATCTCCTCCTTCATTTTCAC
Organism: Patescibacteria group bacterium; assembly: GCA_034661095.1. Lineage (GTDB taxonomy): Bacteria > Patescibacteriota > Minisyncoccia > Minisyncoccales > PWPS01 > PWHW01. The sequence continues at coordinate 2,648 of JAYEKQ010000021.1, forward strand.
AACTAAGAGATATCCAACCAATGTTATCAGACCAAGCCCAACCACTAACAGAACCTCCAGTGCATTCTGCGGAAACAGGGGAGGCGAAGAATAGGATTAAGGATAGTAATCCAAGGGTTAGGGATAGTTTTTTGTTGATTGTTTTAAACATATTGTTTTAATTTTCAATTTGGCAATTTTCAATTTTCAATGAATTTTCAATTTTTTAATTTTCAATGGGATTCTTCACTACGCTTCGCTTCGTTCAGAATGACGGGGGTTTTAGTTTCCATCAAAGTATAGGGCTGGGTTTTCTGTTCCTGGGACTCCGTCTGCTTGGACATAAACTTGTCCTGCTACTGTTCCGTCGTTTTCGCTAGTTGAAGAATCTGTTACTGTGTCTCCTTCAGCGAGCCAACTTCCTGGAATGGCATCATCAAACTTGTATTCGCTTTCGTTTTCTAAAAATATCTTACGGTGAATTTGTTCTGCAAAGTGAAGACTTTTTGCTATTCTTGCATTTTCACGAGCGTTTTGCAAAGGAATAAGAATTAAAATAGCAAGTATTGCAATTACTGCTATTACTACAAGGAGCTCTATTATAGTGAAAGCATTTTTGGAAGATTTTTTTCTCATATTTTAAGTATATTTATAAAATTTTTTTTGTAAAGAAAAAAAATAATTTTCAATTTTCAATTTGGCAATTTTCAATGAATTTTCAATTTCTTAATTTTTTAATTTTAAAACAATTTTCTGGATTCCCAGTCAAGCTGGGAATGACAGGTGGGTGGTGGGAATGACAAATAGGAGGTGAAAATGACAGATAGTAGGGTGGGAATGATAGGTGGGGTTTGCTTCGTTCAGAATGACGGAGGTTTTTGTTTGGAAATTTGGTCATTTATTGAAAATTGTCAAATTGAAAATTGAAAATTTTAGTAAAGTCCTTTTGTTACTTCGTATATTGGCATTATTATTGCCATTGCTATGAAAAATACAAATATTCCTATTCCTATTAATAATATTGGTTCTATTACTACTGGTAGTCGTTTTGATTTTTCTGTTAGGCGGGTGGCAAAGAATTCAGATAGGTAGTCAAATGATTCTCCGAAGGAACCTGTTTGTTCTCCGGTGGCAACTACTGATATGAATACTTCGGAAAAAAGATCAGGATAGTTTTTTAGTGTTTCAGCGAGACTTGTTCCTTTTGAAACTCTTTCTCTTATCTCGTCTAGCGCGTCTTGGTATCTTGTGTTTGTTACTGAGTCAGCGATAATTTCCAAAGAAGCGTTAATTGTAAGTCCACTTCGGAAGAGAGTTGATATTAACTGAGAAATAACGGTTAACTGATAATCTTTTGCCATACTTCCAGCAACGGGAGTTATTAGTAAAAAGCGGTGCCACAATCTTTTTAGTGGTTCTAGTTTGAAGAGCATATATATTGCAAATACCAGTCCTGCTAATCCTCCAATAATATATAATCCGTGACCTTGCATAACATTTGAGATGTAGAGCAAGACTCTTGTTGCGAGGGGAAGTTCAACATCAAGGGTAGCAAAGATCGGCACCAAGTTTGGAAGAACAAAAAGAGCAAGTCCTGCACTAAGAACAACTGCAAAAGTGACGATTATTTTTGGATAAAGGGTTGCGGCTTTTATTTCTTTTTTAAGAGTGTGTTGTCTTTCAAGCCAGCTGGTAAGGTTTAGTAGATTTTTTTCAAGAGTTCCTGATTCTTCTCCAGCTCTAATAAAACTAACGAACACTTTTTCAAAGTGAGGGCTTTCTTCAAATATCTGGTAAAGTGGAGTTCCTTTTTCTGATTTTTCTTTTGCATTTTCAAGCGTCTTTCTCATAACTGAAGAACGAGCTTGACGAGAAAGAAGATCAAAAGACTCGTTAATAGGTTTTCCGCTTTTTATGAGAAGAGCAAGATTTTTAACAAAATCTACCTTTTCTTGAGTTGATATGGAATCTAGAAACATAAATGTTTAATTTTCAATTTTCAATTTCTTAATTTTAAAACAATTTTCTGGATTCCCAGTCAAGCTGGGAATGACAGGTGGAGTGGTGGGGATGACACTCCACCGTCATTCTGAGCGGAACGAAGTGGAGCGAAGAATCTCATGGTTTCTGCATAGGTGATGGGATTCTTCACTACGCTACGCTTCGTTCAGAATGACGGGGGGCTTTGCTTCGTTTTACTCACAATAACGATGGTTGTTTTGAAATTTGGTTATTTGGAAATTTGGTCATTTATTGAAAATTGTCAAATTGAAAATTGAAAATTATTATTATGTTTTTGCTACTTTTCTTATTTCTTCTAAAGTTATTTTTCCTTTTAGGGCCTTTGCTATTCCGTCTTGCATCATTGTTGACATTCCTTGTTCCATTGCTTTTCTTCTTATTATTTCAGAGGATTCTTTCTGAACAATTAAATTTCTTATCTCTTCAGTTACTTCTAACACTTCAAAGATTGCGGTTCTTGATAAATATCCTGTTTCGTTGCAAAACTTACATCCTTTTCCGCGATAAAATGCAATATCTTTCATTTCTTTCTCTCCGGCAATTTCTTTTATCATATTTACAAGTCCCTCCTCTTCTTCTCTAAGAGTAGTTATCTGTTCTTCAGAAAGATGATAACTTTCTTTACAATCAGGGCAGATCTGCCTTACTAGTCTTTGCGCAATGGCAACATTAATAGAAGAGGCAACAAGAAATGGTTCTGCTCCCATCTCTAAGAAACGAGGAAATGTTGTTGCGGCATCATTCGCATGCATTGTTGAGAGAACCAAGTGTCCGGTCATAGCAGAGTTGAGCGCCATATCAACTGTTTCACCGTCACGAATCTCTCCAACCATCACAATGTCCGGATCCTGACGAACAATAGTTCGGAGTCCAGTTGGGAAAGTGATGTTTTTTGCGTGATTAACTTGCGTTTGTTGAACTCCTTCTATTTCATACTCAACCGGATCTTCAATCGTCATAATGTTAACTTCTGGTTCATTTAATGTTTGTAAAACAGAGTAAAGACTGGTTGTTTTACCACTACCAGTTGGTCCAACTGAAAGCACCATTCCGTAAGGTTTCTGAACAGCTACTCTTAATTTTTTTAGATCGTGATCAAGAAGTCCAAGTTCATTCATTGAGAATCTTTTTCCTCTTTGAAGAAGAAGACGCATAACAATATTTTCTCCTTCAGTTGCTGGCATAATAGAGACACGAACATCAACTGAACCACCAGTGGTTTTGTAGTTAAATCTACCATCTTGAGCGGCTGATTTTTCATCAGTTCGCAGTTTTGCAAGAATTTTAATTCTTGATGATATCCTTTCGTGAAGTTGTTTTTTTGGATACTCTGCTACTTTGTGCAAAATTCCATCTATTCTAAATCTAACAATTGCAAACTCTGATAGTGGCTCAATATGAACATCAGATGCTAAATTAGAGTGAGCATACTCCATAATGAGATCTATAAACTCAACCACATTTTCTTCTGCTCCTGTTGGTGATTTTTCAAGTTCTCTGATTAGTCGTTTAACTTCGGTCATCAGGTCTCCTTTGTATCTTTTTAGGGCTTGTTGAACATCAAAAGGAGTGGAGTAGTAAACCTTTGCTTTTTTCCCTGTTTTTTGTTCTAACACTTTAAAGAACGGGTAGTTGTCAGGGTGACAGGTTGCTACCTTGAAAGACTTTTCTTCTTCTTTAAAGACAACTATTTTTTGGGCAATTGCAACTGCTTCTGGAATGTGTTGAAGCATCTCATCTGTTATGTCTGCGATGTCTGCTTTTTTAAGATCAATGTAGTCGTAGTCAGCTTCATCGGCAACAATTCTTCCAAGGGTTTCATCCCTGATAAATCCTTTTTCTACAATTAGTTCTTGAAGATCAATTGTTTTTCCGGTAGCTTCTTTCTGAGTCATATCAAAGTCATTCTCTTTTATATAGCCACCTTCTAATAATAGTTTTTTTAATTTTTCTTCGGTTATGAGCATATAATACGAGTTTTATAAATAGTTTTATTATCTAATTTTAAGTATATTGATAAAAATTTTTTTGTAAAGAAAAATTTAAATTACAAATTCAAAATTACAAATTACAATTTTCAAAACAATGATTAAAATTTTCAATTTTCAATTTGGCAATTTTCAATGAATTTTCTAATTTTAAAAACTGGATTCCCAGTCAAGCTGGGAATGACAGGTGGGGTGGGAATGACAGGTGAGATAATGAGAATGACAGATGAGGTGCTGGGAATGACAGGTGGGATGTTGGGAATTCCCCGAGGTCTCACCTCGGGGATTATCTGTGTGTTTAATACAACTTTGGGAATATTGTTTGTTTTTGTTTTGTTTTTAGTTGTTGTTTTATTTTTTTTGCTGTTTCGGGGAGGATTGGGGTTAGCATTTCTGATATTTTGTTTAGAGTTGAGAATAGGGTTTTTACTGCTTGTTTGGAGCTTTCTTTTTTTTCCCATGGTTTTTCTTTTTCTATATACTTGTCAGTTAGGTGGATTACTTCCCAAATTTTTTCAATAGCTTCGCTGATTCTTAGTTCTTCCATTAGTTGGTGATACTCTTCGGTTTTTTGTTTTAGCGACGGGATTGCTTCGTCGCTCTGCTCCTCGCAATGACAAGAAGACTGGATTCCCGCTTTCGCGGGAATAACAAAGGAGGCGGGAATGACGGGGGGATGTTTTTTGGCTAGGGAGATTATTCTGGAGGTTAGGTTTCCTACTCCGTCAGCTAGATCGGCGTTGTATTTTTCTATGAAACGGTTTTCTGAAAAGTCTCCGTCAGAGAAAGTTGGAATTTCTGATAAGAGGTAGTAGCGGACAGGATCTACTCCATACTTTTCTATTATCGTGAAAGGGTCAACTACATTTCCTAATGTTTTTGACATCTTTTTTCCTTGTGAAGTTATGTGTCCGTGGGATAGTATTTTTTTTGGAGGTTGCAATCCTGCGGAGAGAAGCATTCCGATCCAGATTACCGCGTGAAATCTTAAGATATCTTTTCCGATAAAGTGGATATCTGCTGGCCAGTGCTTTTTAAAGTTTTCTTCTTTATCTCCATATCCGAGTGCAGAGATGTAGTTTGTTAGAGCATCAACCCAGACATAAAGAACCTGTGAATCATCATCAGGAACGGGAATCCCCCATTTTAGAATATTTGCGTTTCTTGAAACGCTTATATCCTCCAATCCTTCGTCTAGAAAATTAAGGATCTCCTTCTTTCTTCCTTTAGGAATAACTTCCAAGGTGCCACCTTGAATTAGCTTTTTTATTTCTTTTTCGTATTTTGATAATCGGAAGAAGTAGTTTTCTTCTTTAACTACTTCTGGTTCTTTGTTGTGCTCAGGACACTTTCCATCAACGAGTTCTTTTTCTCTTTTGAATGCTTCACATCCCACACAGTATAATCCTTCATACTTTTTTTTATAGATATCTCCACTCTCTTTTAACTTGTTCCACATCTTGTAAACTCCCTTCCAATGTCTTTCTTGATCAGTTGTTCTGATGAAGTCATCATTAGAGATGTTTAACTTTTCGGTTAGTAGTTTGTATTTTTCGGTTATCTCATCAACAAACTGCTGTGGAGTTTTTCCTTCTTCTTCTGCTTTCTTTGCAATCTTGTGACCGTGTTCATCAGTCCCAGTTAAAAAATAAACGGCAACGCTTTGTTGACGATTATATCTTGCAATAACATCAGCTTGAAGAAGTTCTAAAGCAAATCCGATGTGAGGCGGGGCGTTGGTGTATGCAATGCTGGTGGTGATGAACATAATTTAATTTTCAATTTTCAATTTGGCAATTTTCAATTAAGATTTATTGCCTTTGCAGGTTCTAATTATTTGAGCAAAGATAAGAAGAAGTTCTTGGTTTTCTTTCCATATTTCTCTGAATTCCTCTTGATAGTTAGGGTTTGCTTTTGCAAGTAATCTTAACCAGTGCTTTGTTTCTCTAAGTTCTTTTTTTACAATACTTGTTTTGTGAATAAAATCCTTTTTACTTTCAGATTCATTTGCTTCTGCATAATTTGCTCCCGTTGAACCAGCAGAAGCTACTATTTGAGATATCATTCGGGAGTTAATAGCATCTTTTGGTATCTTTTTCATCAACTCTATAATTTTTTCTGCAAATAAAGCTAATCTTTCTTCTAAATTATATTCTCTCTTTTTATTATTTTGGTTATTTGGAAATTTGGTCATTTATTGAAAATTGTCAAATTGAAAATTGAAAATTATTTTTATTTCTTTCTTTTTTCTAAGTATGCTTTTGTGAATTCAAAGATTATTCCTAGTAGTGGGATTGCTAGGATTGCTCCTAGGACTCCCCAGAGTGTTCCACCAATGGTTATTGCTATTAGAACTATAACTGAGCTTATTCCCATTATTTTTTCGGAGAGGTAAGGAGTTACTGCGCTTTCTATTGTTTGAATAATAGTGAAGGCAATTATTACGAAAAATGCTTGAAGAGGGTTAGTTAGAATGAGAATTGCAGAGAATACTAGTCCAGCGATTACTGGTCCGATATAAGGAATAATGTTTAGTATTCCTCCGATTACTGCGAACAGAAGAGCATACTCAACACCGAGAAAATAAAAAGCGATGTATGAGGCAAGCCCAACAAATGTTCCAGCAAGTAATCGTATCAAGAACCACTTACTAACTTGACTACGACATCTTTCCCATAAAGATAAAATTCTTTTTTTGTTGTCTTTTTTAACTAATACTTCTATTCCTTTTTCTACGGTGTTTCCTTCAAGAGAGATGAAGAACGCTAAGATGATAATGAATGCGGCAGAGAAGAATCCTCCAAACATTACAGCAAGAAAGCTAAATACATTTGCCATAATTTTTTCAAACGATTCAAAGAATACTGCGGTAAAGTCCTCCATCGTTTCTCCTGCTTCAAAACCGATATACTTTAAGTATGGCGAGATTGTTTCAATGTGTTTTGGAATCTCAGTAGCAAGAGTTTTCATTTCTGAGTATAAAACTGGAACAGTTAGATATGCAAAGAGAGAGATGAATCCAAAAAAACCAGTATAAACTATTATTACTGAAACATACTGTGGAATTTTTATTTTCTTGAGCCACTCCACAAGTGGGCTAAAAAGAATTGATATGATGAAGGCAAAAACAATCCACACCAAAATTTCTGATATCTGGTAGATGAGATAGACGCCTAAGATAGCAAGAACTATTTTAACTATAGCACCCCAAGAGAGATCTAATGTATTTTTTGGTGTTTTTTCTTCCATATTTTTATTATAACAAAAGAATTTTAAAGTTCAAATTCTAACTAAAATTTTCAATTTCTTAATTTTCTAATTTTCTAGATTCCCAGTCAAGCTGGGAATGACAGGTGGGACGCTGGGAATGACAGGTGAGGCGGGAATTTCCCGAGGTCTCACCTTGGGAGTTCTTGTTTTGAAATTTGGTCATTTGGTCATTCATTGAAAATTCTTGTGTGGTCCTACCACTACTAAGTTTAGGTTTTTTGGTTGGAATATTTTTTTTGCTATTTGTTGGATTTGTTCTGCGGTTACGCTGTCTATTGATTTGAAGATTTCTTCGGGGGTGTATGTTCTGTTTTCTAATAGTTCGTTTACTGCGTGGAAGGATGCTAACGAGTCTGACGATTCAAGGCTTATTGCTGTCTTTCCTTTTATGTGTTCTTTTGTTTTTGTTAGTTCTTTTTCGGTTACTTTTTCTTCTGATATTTTTTTATACTCATCCATTACTGCCTTTACTACTTCTTTAGTCTTGCTATTTTCAACTCCTGCTCTTGTGTATAAAACGCCAGTGTCGGGATTGTCATCAACACTTGTTTTTATATAGTAAGCAAGTCCCATCTCTTCTCTTATCTTTGAAAACAGACGAGAACTCATCATTCCTCCTAAAATTGAAGCTAGCACCTCTTGAGAGTAACGATGTTCGCTAAACATATTAAATGCTCTTGCTCCTAAAATAAGATGCGTTTGGTCTGTTTCTTTGTAAAAGTTTAACACTGCCGGTTCTTCTTGGTTTTCAATTACTGAATGTGCTTTTTTGGGTTCACCTGTTTTAATTTTGGAGAATGCCAAGGCTACCTCTTCTTCCGCTTTTTTTTTATTTATGTTTCCGGCAACAACAACTACGGTATTTTCTGCTTTATACTGTGAGTTCATATAAGACAAAAGATCTTTGCGAGTAGTAGCTGATACAGTTTCTTTTGTTCCTAAGATATTCCACCCTGCTGGTTGATCGCCGTAAAGAAGTTCTTGAAAGAGAAGTTCACAGTGTGCCATCGGATTATCAAAATACATATTTATCTCTTCTTTTATTACTCCTTTTTCTTTTTCCATTTCTTTTTCTGGAAGAAGAGAGCTTAGGTAGATATCTGAAACCCAGTCAAGAGCTAGTGAAAATTTATCACCATTAACTTTTGCGTAATAGCCGGTATATTCTTCTCCAGTAAAGGCGTTATAAACTCCACCTACTTTATCTAATTCTTCAGCAATCTCAAGAGGAGTTTTTCTTTTTTCTGTTCCCTTAAAGAGCATATGCTCTACAAAGTGTGATATTCCAGAAGTTTCTTTCTGTTCATACTTTGAACCAGTCTTAACCAAAACAAACACTGTGGCAACACGGGTGTTTTGGAGAGGAAGGGTTATAATGCGAAGACCGTTTGAAAGAGTTTTCATAGTTTTTATAAAAAAGTAAAATTATTTTTGAAAATTAAATCATTAGAAAATTTGGTCATTCATTGAAAATTGAAAATTGCCAAATTAAAAATTTTTGTTTAGCTTTAATCAGCATCTTGATCAACATCAACGGGTTCTTCTTTGGGCATTGTTATTGCTCTTGTTATTTCTGCTATTGGTTGTTTTGTGTGTTTGTCTTTTGCTGATAATAACGCTTCGTAGATTAAAATGTCTTCTTCTGTTAGTTTTCTTGATGGATCCATTTCTATTTCAAGAGTTACTTCTATTTTTTCTTTTGCTTTTAATTCGTCAATTGTTATTTCTAACTCTTTTGTTATTGTGTTAAATGAAAGCTCTACTCCTTCTGGTATCTGTTCTTCTTCAATTGTTGCAAACTGACTAAGTCTTGTTTTTATTTTTACATTTTCTATATCATTAAACAAACTTTCAACTTCCCACTTTGCGCTAAATATTGATTTTCCTTCTTTTTCAGGATAATCAGTAATAATCTCTTGCTTGAGCTCAACTGTTGTGTTTATTAAAGCAACCATTTCTTTTATCGCTTTTTCCATTGTTGCTTTTATTTTTACTTCTGGCTCAAATGGAAGGTCTTTTTTTATCTCAACCCAAAATTCAACTTTTCCTTCTTCATCCTCTCTTAGTGATTGAAGTCCAGAATCAAAAATATGACTCCATATTATTATATTCCTATCTTCTTGGTATCTTCCGTTCATCGGCTCTACTTTATCAAGGTCAATTGTTGTTTTATCTAGATCAACGAGAAGAAAAAGATCTTTTAAAGTTTCTTCTCCGATGTTTCGGAAAAATATCTCATAATGGACAAACTCTCCCGGAGAAACAACATAGTTATCCTTTCCGTTCATTAAGATTGTAAAAAGAAGACTGCTCTGTGAAATAGAGGTTCCTTTTGATATTTCTTTCAAGATAATAAAATTATCATTTATCCATATTCCAAGAGTTGCTCTTACTATCTTCACATCTCCTGATTCTCCTTCAAAGCGACCATCTATATCTACTGCTCCGTCATTTCCTTTGTTTAGCACTGGCCATCTCCAAAAATCGTTTTCATCAGCATCGGTTTTTGGAGTGCTTCTTATCAAGTAAAAATTTTCTGGATATTCAACTTTTATTTCTATATCAGTTAAAGGTTGTTCTATGTCGGAAGAGAACAGTAAACGAATACTTTCTTCTCTGCTTGGATCAACAGTTGACGGCATCTGAATCTCAAAGTCAATTGGAACGCTATCTATAGAAGAAATATGTTCTCGGTTTATCTCATATTTAGAGGTAAGATTTTTAGGAACATAGCTAATCCATGCTTTTGCTTCTAAAGAATCACCCTCTTTTCCAAAAGGAATCGCTTTAAAGATAACCATTTTTTCTTCTCCTGGGTTTAACTCTCCTACGCTTATCTCTCTTCTAAAATCACCTCGTTTTATTATATTTTTATCCTCTTCGTCATCTTCAACTGGAAGTGAATTTTCAGGATATTCAAAAATAAGAAGAAACTCTTCCAAGCGAGTGTCACTATTGTTCTTGTATCTTGCAATGTATTCTATCTCCTCTCCAGTGTTTACATTTTCTGAAGTAGTTAATTCAAAATGAACTTTGTCTTGTCCAAAGATATTTCTCTGATAGTAGAAGTAAGCAACTCCAGCAGAGATCAGAACTAGTATTAGTAGTATTATGGTTATTTTTTTTAGCATAAGGATTTAATTTTAAATGAATGACTTAATGTTTTAATGATTTAATTTTAAAATGGGATTCTTCAGTCGCTTCGCTCCTTCAGAATGACGGGGGTTTCTGGATTCCCGCTTTCGCGGGAATGACAGGGAAAGCAGGAAGACAGGGAAAGCGGGAATAATAGGGAAAGCAGGAATAACAAATAGAGTGGGAATGTCATCCCCGAGGTCTCACCTCGGGGAATCTCTCGTAAGGGGTCACATGCCAAAGATCAAAGGTCATTAATTATTATATATTTTGGGGATTCCGGTGTGTCTTTCAAAGATTATGCAGTTTATTTCACTTTCTATTTCGGTTGAGTCGTTTAAGTCAAATGTTTGATATATTATTCCGGATCCGCAAGAACTTCCTTTGAATATTGTGAACT
>JAYEKQ010000022.1:0-3589 GCA_034661095.1 Patescibacteria group bacterium
ACTGTTAATAATTGTAAACTACTAGCTCCTAAAAAAGCAAAAAGTACCCCCGTAGAGAGCTCTACAAGAGGGTACTGTATTGATATTCTTTCACCGCAGTATCTACATCTTCCTTTTAAAAGAATATAACTAAAAACAGGAACAAGATCTTTAACTTTAAGTGTTTTTTTGCACTTTGGGCAGTAGGATCTTCCTTCTGGCTTATCTCCAATTTCAAGACGATATATTAGACAATTCAAGAAAGAACCGATAAAAACACCCAATAAAAATATAAAGAAAATTAACGAGAAATACATATCCTATTAAGGAGTACAGATACCATCAATGCAGGTTTCACCCATGCCACAATCACCATCAACTACACATTCTGCATACGCATCACAAGAAATTTCAACATCACCGCCATCTGTGGCGTGATAACACTCAAAGTAACTATCAGTCTCTCTACCTGCTTTTCCAGAACTGTCTACACAAAAAATTTCACTACTTTCGCTTATAAAACGACCCCAAGCACAGTATTGCTTGTTGTCACTTGAAAATTTTATAGTAAACATATCAGCGTTACTATAACCATCATCTGACGGACCAATATCTTCAACATAAGTTCTTATTTTCTCAAGCTCTGAAGTATTATCTCCGACCATATTGTGTAATCTCTCATAACCACCCTGCCAATCAAATGATGCTTCTGCAACATTTCGTAATTGACTTAGTTGTCTTTGCATCGTTGAATCACGCGCTCTTTTTCGTGCAAGATCCAAAGAAACAAGAACAACAGACGCTAAAATACCGATAATGACAATGACTGTCAAAAGCTCGGTTAAGGTAAACCCTCGTTGTTTGTCTCTATTCATATATTAATAATTAGTTAATAATTTACTTTTTCTAATTATATTTATTGTTGAAAAAAATGCAAATTAAAGATACTTTCTACTTAATTTCTATAATCGCAATTTGCTGGGCTATAAAGATCAGTACAGTTTATGTTTCCTGGATCTTCTATAATCTCGTTTCCCAGTGAATCAACACAGAAAACCTTTCCTTCTTCATAAAAAAGAGGATAAGCATAGGCACAATACTGATCAAATCCTAATCCAACTCCAGCATCTTCAGGAAACCATATTCTAATATCACTACCAACATCACGCGCTCGCTTTCTTATTTGCTTTATTGTTGGATAATCGTCATCTATACTAACTGCACTTCCTCTCATCTCCCAAAGCTCCTTATATCCTATTGATGGATGATAAACTGATTCTGCAATTCCTTTAATTTGATCTATTTCACTTATTAAAACTGCATCTCTTGTTTTATTTCTTGAAATATTAAAGGCAGTAAATGTAAAAACTATTATAAGAGCAAGAACAAGAATAACAACCATCATCTCTACGAGCGTAAAACCGCCATCTTTGCAAGAAAATACACGAAGCTGTTCTTTTTTGTTTTTGTAATTTTCTTTCATATAATATCTACATTATAAACAAATAAAAAAAAATAACAACAAAATAAGCTTGTTGACACCTGGTGTCAACAAGCTTATTTTTCATGAGAAAAATAATTTATTTTTTTTATTTTTGTTTTACTTCCAATAATTTCTTGACGGGCAATAATCATATCGTAACAAAGTTTTTTAAATTTTAATGGCCCTCCTATTATTTCTTTGAGCCGAGAAAAATCTACGATAGGAGAATTTCTCTTCCCTGCATAATCTCCAATACTTGAAAATGGATATTCTATAGCCCAACCCCATGCTTTGTTAAAGTTTTTAACAGCCCAATCAAATCCCCTTGGATGAACTTCAAAAGTATTTTTTATCATTACATAAGGAACAACCCATTCTAAGTATTCATCAAGGTCTATTGTTTTACAAACATATGGACCTTGAAAAACAGCTCCTTTTTCTTGATATTTTTCATTAAAGTGCTTCGCTGTGCTCATATTCCATTTATGCATAAATTTAGAAATTCCACCTTCTTCCTCTTCTTGAACAATGAGATGATCATGATTTCCAGAAAAAGCAAAAGCCCATATTGAAACTAATGGCTTTCTTTCTGGCCAGGAACTAGGCCAACCAAAAAATCCACAATTTTTTTGATGTTGACACCTGGTGTCAACATCTTGTTTTTGTTTGATTCTTTCTTCTTCAATTTCTCTCATCCAATTATTTTTTGAAGAAATATCATTAAGAAAAAATAATCCCTGTAAACTTCTCCATTTATCTGACTTATCACGAGCAAAAGGCAATCCACGAGCACCTCGTCGCATAATGTGAACAGGATAATCGCTTGATATAAAATCTCTTCTCATAATAAAGTTATTTTATACTTGTTGACACCTGGTGTCAACAAGCTTTGGTAAGCTTTGTGAAAGAAGTAAAGAATTAAAAACTCGCCACTTTGGGAGTGGCGAGTTTTTTTCTTTTGCTTTTTTCTTTAAAACTAGAATCCAGGACAAACAGCGTCAACACAAGCACCTGTGGCTGTATCAACTTTTAAGCTGGAATCAGTACACCAATGTGAGCTATCGGAAAGTTGGATACTAGCACAAAATCCACTATCAGTAGGAGATCCTATTGAAATATTGTTACCTTGAACATCAGTAGGAGCTTTGATGTCAGAAAGTGTCATTCCTGAATAACCACCATCATGGTCAATAGCGTAAAGTTCAGCGGCACTTCTTATCTGGGAGATAGCTCCCTTTCTGTCAGCGTCTTTGGCAGCGTCACGAGCGTCATCAAGAGCAATAAGAACTAATGTAGCAAGAATTGCGATAATTGCAATTACTACTAAAAGTTCAATAAGGGTAAATCCTTTTTCTCTTTTCATATGCTTTGTATGTTTATACTTATAATTTACGACCTTTGCCTTATTTTCATTCTACACTTATAAAAAAATAGTGTCAAGAAAAACAAAACTTGCCACTTTAAAGTGGCAAGTTTCTTAAAACATCTATTGATATTATTCACAACTTATGCTTGCTGCTGTACACTTAGTTCCTGTTGCATCTGTATATTCAGTGACTACTAAATCATCATCAACGCAAATAAACTTATCTGCTCCTGTAAGTTCTATGTCAGCACACCAAGCATCTGCACTTGTTTTAACAGTAAGAATTGCTCCATTTATATCACCTGTTGGCGTATTAGGATCAGATTCTAATCCTACATAAGTATCATTTTCTGCATAGAATAACTGAGCGTGTGATCTCATCTGAGAAACAGCTCCCTTTCTGTCAGCGTCTCTGGCAGCGTCACGAGCGCCATCAAGAGCGATAAGAACTAATGTAGCAAGAATTGCAATAATTGCAATTACTACTAAAAGTTCAATAAGGGTAAATCCTTTTTCTCTTTTCATATACTTTATATGTTTATACTTATAATTTACGACCTTTATTATTTACTTATATTATTTATCTTATACCTTGAAAATTTTAATGTCAAGTTAAATCGCCATACTCATACTATATATCGGCAAGAGAACAGCGGCAACGAGTATTCCAACCATAACCCCAAGCACAATAATAAGGATTGGTTCTATCATTCTGATATACTTGTCAAGAGTTCTTGATAACTCATCTTGTAAAAACTTTG
>JAYEKQ010000022.1:3689-8116 GCA_034661095.1 Patescibacteria group bacterium
TATATCGGCAAGAGAACAGCGGCAACGAGTATTCCAACCATAACCCCAAGCACAATAATAAGGATTGGTTCTATCATTCTGATATACTTGTCAAGAGTTCTTGATAACTCATCTTGTAAAAACTTTGCCATATTAGAGAGAGAAAATCCTAATCTTCCACTCTTTTCTCCAACATAAGCCATCTGAACCATCATCGGATTAAATATATCTGGTCTTTTTTCCATTGAATCACTAACTTGTAACCCTCTTTCAACATTAACTGCGATTTCCAATACTGCATCTCTGTAAACAATATTTTGAACAATATCTGCACTAATTTGAAGTGATTTAACAATCGGAACTCCTGCAGTTGTTAAAGAAGCAAAACTAGTTGAAAATCTGATTGTGTATATTTTTTGAAAAAACTCTTTTAAAACAGGTGCTCTTATAAACACTTTGTCTAAAAGCTCTCTTCCTTGAGTTGTTGTAAGAAATTTAATTGAGAAAACTATTGTTGAGTAAACAGCAACAATAACAATCCATCCGTTTTGAATAAGAAAATCAGAACACGCCATTATTATTTTTGTTGGTAGCGGAAGATCTTCTCCAGCTTCAACTAACATCTCAGTAAGTTCCGGCATAATAACCACAAAAAGAAAGATCATTATTCCAAGAAAAATTACTAAAACAAAAAGTGGATAAAACATTGCTCCTTTCACTTTTTGCTGAAAAATATATTCTGTTTCAATATGATCTGCTAAGCTTGAAAGTGCTTCTGAAACTTTACCTGACTCTTCTCCTGACTTCACCATATTCACATAAAAATCAGAAAATATTTCTGGATAATAAGAAAGTGCCTTTGAAAAAGACATTCCTCCTTCCACTTTGTTTGAAACTGAAAGTATTTTTTCGCGAAGTGATCTTTTTTCCAACTGTTTAGAAAGAGTTTGTAGCGATTCAACAATTGATATTTTTGACTCTGCCATCATTGATAACTGACGAGAAATCATAACTATTTCTCTTCCAGTTACCCTTTCAAAAAGAGGAGGAAGATCTTTTTTAAAAAAAGGAACTTTCACTTCTTCAACTGAAACAACAAAAAGACCATAACTTTGAATTGCTAAAATTGCTGCTTCTTTATTGGAAGCATCAACCTCTCCACTTTGTATATTTCCTTTTTTATCTCTTGCTCTATATTCAAACTTCATTTTTTTATCCCATCATCCTTCGTAATTCAACCGGATTAAGGGCGTAATTTAAGGCATTTTTCTTTGTTATAAGATTATTCTTAAATAACTCAACTAAAGATCGATTCAAGCTCACCATTCCTTGCTCAAAAGATGTTTCAATAATTAGATCAATCTCATGAATTTTATTTTCTCTAATAAGATTTGCTACTGCGTGATTTCTTATCATTATTTCACAAGCAGGAACAAGTCCTTTTTCAATTCCTGGAATAAGTCGCTGTGAAACAATTCCCAACAAAGATGATGAAAGTTGCGCCCTTACCTGATTCTGCTGTTCAGAAGGGAAGGAATCAATTATACGGTGAATAGTTTGACTTGCTGAGTTTGTGTGTAAGGTTGAAAAAACTAAATGCCCTGTTTCAGCAGCCGTTATTGCGGTTGAAATTGTTACTGGATCTCTCATCTCCCCAACCATTATAACATCCGGATCCTGTCTAAATACTGATTTCAAAGCACGAGGGAAAGATAATGTATCTCTATGAATTTCTCTTTGATCAATAAGCGAACGAGCCTCTTCAAAGACATACTCAATCGGATCTTCAATGGTAATGATGTGATCAAATCTTTCTTGATTTATTTTATCTACTAAAGCTGCAAGTGTTGTTGATTTTCCGTGACCAGTAGGACCAGTAATAATAACAAATCCTTGCGAAGAGTTACAAAAATCATATATTGCAGGAGGCATATTTATCTCTTCAAGAGTTTTTATCTTTATCGGAATAAGACGCATCGCACAACTAATTTCTCCTTGTTGAAAAAATATATTTACCCTGAAACGAGCAATGTTTTTATAGTAATAAGAAAAATCAAATTCATAGTTACTTAAAAACTTTTCTTTCTGGTCTCTGTTCATCATCTCCATCGCAATCTCTCTCGCATCATGAGAAGTAATCATCTTTTTTTCAGTAAGCGATACTAATTTCCCATTTATTCTTATTATCGGAAAGTGTCCCGCAGAAATATGCAAATCAGATCCGTTTTCATCAATAACAGTTTGTAATAATTCTTCTAATTGTTCTTTATATTTATTTTCCATAATTATTTAGGGGAAATCCCTTATTAAGCTCCATCCCCAGTAACACGCAAGACTTCTTCTATTGTTGTATATCCAGTGATTGCTTTAATTATTCCGTCTTGTCTTAAAGTAACCATTCTCTGACTCTTTGCTTCTGCAGTCAAATCTTTCTCAGTAGGACTCTTCATTATTATCTCTCCAAGATCGGGCGTCATTCTCAATGCTTCATATACTCCTATTCTTCCAACAAACCCTTCTTCAGAGCAGTATCTACATCCTTTCGGTTTGTATAATTTTATATTTGAAAGAGAAGAAACACCATAATCCTTTAATGTCTCGGTTGGAACACCTCTAAGCTCTTCGGTTATTAAAATTCTCATCTCTTCGGTTGGAACAATCGGTTCTTTACACTTATCACAAATTCTTCGAACCAATCTTTGCGCCATTGCAGTGTTAAGTGCTGGTGGTATCAGATAAGGTTTAATTCCCATATCAATAAGACGAGGAATAACTCCCAACGCATTGTTTGTATGCAGAGTTGAAAGCACCATATGACCAGTAAGCGATGCGTGAACAGCAAGATCTGCTGTTTCTTCATCACGAATCTCCCCAACCATTATAATATCCGGATCCTGTCTTAATATCTGGCGTAATCCAGAAGCAAAAACATATCCAATATCTGAGTTAACCTGTGATTGACTAACACCATCAATAAAATACTCAACTGGATCTTCAAGAGTTACAATATTTACTGACTCATTGTTTAAAGTGCGTAACGCGCTGTAAAGAGTTGTCGTTTTACCAGAACCAGTTGGTCCAGTAACCAAAGTCATTCCAGTTGGTCTTCTGATAGAACTCTTTAATATCTGAAGATTTTTTCCTGTTACTCCTAAATCACTCATTGATTTCAATCCTTCTGCAGGATCAAGACTTCTTATTACAACTTTTTCTCCAAGAGTTGTTGGAAAAGTAGAAACACGAAAATCAATATTTCTTCCTTCCATTTTTGCAGAGAAACGACCATCTTGCGGAAGTCGCTGTTCATCAATCTTAAGTCCTGAAAGAATCTTTATTCTTGCTACTGTTGCTAGGTGAGTTTCAATTGGTAGAAAAAGAGAAGCATGTAGCTTGCCATCAACACGAAATCTAATTTTTAGCTTTGTTCTTGTTGGTTCAATATGAATATCTGATGCTCTCCCTTCTATTGCATTCCTTAAAAGAACAGTAACAATTTTAACAATCGGAGCTTCTTCAGCAAGTTTCTCAATATCCTTCTCCATATCTATCTCTTCTCCTTTTGTTTCATCCGTAATTTCTATATCAAGATCTTCAAGTGCTTCTCCAACTTCACTTGCAAAAGTTCGATACTGCTTACTAATATCTTTAAAGGTGGTTAAAGTTATTAGATATATCTCATAAGAAAAGTTGTTTCTTCGTGATAAAAATCTTAATGCTTCTCTTGCTCGTAAATTTTCTGGAGCAATCATTCCTACTTCTATCACATCTCCAATCTTTCCAAAAGGAACCATTTTATAGTAATTTGCTGTGTCTTCTGGAACAAGCTTAAGAACGCTTTCCATTATTGTTTCAGTATTAATGTCACTTTTTATCGGAATATCTAAAATATCACTCTTTACTTCAAATAAATCATCTTCTGGCATTAATCCTTCTTTTAAAATAATTTCTTCTATAGTTTTACTTCCTTTCTCTGTTTTCTCTTCTATTTCTTTTGCTTTTTCTTTTTTTAAATAACCCTTTTCTGTTAATCTTTTTAAGAAAGGAGAAGAAAACTCTTCATCAATATCTTTTAAAACTTTGTGAACTTTTTCAAAATTAGAAAATGAAATCAAGAAAACTTCATATTTAATTTTCTCTTGTTTTTCTATAAACTCCAGTGCTTCTCTTACTTTTTCACTTTCTGGATAAATCGCCCCTATGTTTATTTTTCCATTATCTTCTACTTCTATCGGAATTATCTTATAATTTTCTATGACATCTTTCGGAAACTTCTTAAAAACATATTCTTCTATTTTATTTGGAAAAACATCTTCTTTTAAAGGAACTCTAATTAACTTGCTTTTTATTTTAAAAAGATCAGCTTCTGATATTATCTTTTTTCGGATAAGAACCTCTTCTTCTGATGCTTTTGTTTCCTCAGCTTCTTGAATTAAAGATTTTGCTGTTTC
>JAYEKQ010000022.1:8216-13230 GCA_034661095.1 Patescibacteria group bacterium
GAACTCTAATTAACTTGCTTTTTATTTTAAAAAGATCAGCTTCTGATATTATCTTTTTTCGGATAAGAACCTCTTCTTCTGATGCTTTTGTTTCCTCAGCTTCTTGAATTAAAGATTTTGCTGTTTCTTTGTTTATATAGCCATCATCTTTAAGTTTTGTTGTTAAAATAAACTCTTTTTCCGGTTGTTGTTGATTCTCTTCTTCTCGCTCTTCTGGCTTGCCAAAAATACTTTCAGAGATCTTTTCAAACTCATCTTCTGTGATAAAAACTTTCTCAAAAGAAACATTTTTTTGTTTTGCAATAAACCTTAAAACTTCTTGCGCTTTTAAGTCATCAGGATTAACCATTCCTACCTTAACAATATTTCCATCTCTGCTAACAGGAATTATCTTGTAGTGTTTTGCGGAGTCTTTGTGGATTAGGTCTAGTGCGTCTGAAGGAATATTATCAAGAGAGAATTTTTCTTGATCTTCTGAAATTAAACCCATATTAAGAAGAACCTGCTCTTCTGATCTTCCTGTTTCTTTAACATCTTCTCGGACTAAACGAGCATCTTCTTCGCTAATTTGCTGTTTTTGTATTAGTTTATTAAGTAAATCCATATTAATAAGAGATAAAAGGGTTGTCTCTTCCTAACTCTCTATCGTCAATAAAGTTTATCTCTCCTATTCTTTGGTATTTTTCAAAATTTCCAAATTCACTTGATTCTAAAAATTCAAAATCAATTTGAGGTGCCTCCCTTACCGTCGGAAGGGTAACCATATGCTCTGGTGGTTTATCAGAAATGAACTTCCATAAAAGAAAAACTACTGCAATTAAAATCACTGCTGTTCCTACAATAACAACTTGTTTATTTGCTTTTTGTGCTCTTTCTTTTTTTATGTCAGGCATATTAGTAAGAATATGTATTAACTTCTATTTTTACGCTAAGATTTCCATCACTTCCAATAGCTTTTTCTGCAACTTCATCTACTTCAAAAGGATCTATTACTCCTTCTGATTTCATTGATTTTGAAATGCTCATATGATTCACTTTCATTATTCTTGCTGATTTTTCTGTTGCTATAAAAAAGTTTTTTATATTTGGATACTCTCCAGAAATTCCGATACTAAAATCAACAACTTTTATTCGGTTGTGATCTATCCCATTAGGACTATAAGCTTTTGATGAGAAAGATCCCATCTCCCCACTTCTACCAAGATTACTTTCAGATATTGTGTCTTCTAAGTATAAAAACAATGCTGGAGCATCATGGTCTTCTGGAAAAGCTGTTTTTATTAACTCTAAAGAATCTTTGTGCTCTTCCATTTTTTCTCCAAGTTGATTTATATCTTCAATATAGTTTTCCAAATTTTCAAACTCTTCTCTCAAAATTATATTTTCTTCTCTTTGTAATTGATATTCTTGAAAAGCAGGATGAACAACAAGTATCCCTCCAAAGAAGAATCCGCAAAAAAACAGTGTTATAACGATTATTTTTCCCATTTTTATAAAATTAAAATTTAAATAATGTTTGATCAAAAACTACTGTGAAAGAAAAATCAACATAACTTTCTCCTTCTTTACTTCCTTTGCTCATTCTGTCTAAGGAAACACTTTTTATAAAACTTCTTGTTTTTAAAACATAAAACTGTTGCCCAACCGCAACAAATCCTGCTCCCTTTCCTGTCATCTTCGCTTCATTTATTGCAAAATTCATATCAATGCTTGATATCATCACTCTTGGATGCATCATCTTTTCTAGAGGAGGAAAAAAGGAAGATGCTCTGTAATGACTTTCTAATAATAATTTAAAATCATCAATAATATTATTATACTCCATAGCTTTTTCTTCAATTTCTCTTGGAATTTCTTCTTCTTTTTGTTTAATATTATTTTCAAGAACAACTTTTGCTTCTTCAGCATTACTGCTAAGAAAAAATAAAGTTCCATAAAAAACAATCATAATAACAAAAAGAACCGCAGTAGCAGGAAGAAACAAGTCTAAGTTCTCAGGTAAATTGGATTTCTTTTTCTTTTTTGTTTTTTCGCCTAATTTAATTGCCATTTTACTTTTTTGCTATTACATCTCCCAACGCTGTTCCAAAAGCAACACTATAAGATTGACTTATATTTATAATATCTTTCTCTAAGGCTTCCGGATATTTTACTCCTTGAAAACAGTTCTTAACTGAAACTTCTCTATTAATCGCTTTTTTAATATGATCACTCATTCCTGGTATTGAAGAAAAACCACCTGTTATTATTACTTCGCTAACGGTTTTGTCTTCATTTCTTTCAAAAGAATTGATCGCCCTTGCTACTTCATTAAAAATAGCTTGTAAACGAATTGATAAAACTTTTTTAATTGACTTCTCTTTTAATCCATATTCTGCAATTATCTTCTTTGCTTCATTGTATTTTACATCTGCAAAACTTGCAAGCTGATTAATTATTAAACTAGCAGAGAACTCTAAGCTGTGAGTTGCTTTTAAAATTCCTTTTTCAGCAATAGTCAGAAGCATTGTCTGTTCTCCCATATCTAGAATGGCAACAACATCTTTTCTGTCACGCGCAAAAGCTCTCACAATAGGAATCATTTCTCCTTCTAAGGAAACTATCTCAACTTTACTCATCTCAGCAATTTTCTGATACTGGCTAACAACTTCGTTTGGAATAGCAATTAGGTTAATCTTTATCTCTTTTCCTTTTTCAATTTTATTATCCAAAAACCAATCTAAAGAAACTTCCGAGATAGGAAGTGGAATATACTGACGAGCGTGAAATTGAACAGCAGAATCAATTTCATCTTCTTCCATCGGTGGAAGATTAAATGAAGTAAAAAAGCTCGCAAAATCTGGGAGAGCAAAATATACCCTTCTTGTTTTTATTCCTGAATTTTCAAGCAAGTAGTTTAGTGCCTTTGCAATATCTTCATCTTTATAAGAAAAGCTTCCTTTTTTTGCTTTTTCTATTTTTTTATCAAGTGTTTTCTTAATGAAGTTATTTATAAACACTTCTCCGTAGTTTAGCAACTCTGGTTCTTTCCCTCCTGAGATTTCAACTGCTTTTATAGAAGATGTTCCAATATCTATTCCTAAATACTCGTCAGATGACTTAGAAAAAAATGGAATATTTATCATATAAAATAACAGACTTATATTACTTTCATAATATCTGTTTTTTAAAAATATTGCAACAGCTAACTTACCGCTGATTAAATCTCTTAAGTGCTAACTGAACAAGCTGATCAATAAGTTCTGTGTAAGAGATTCCGCTCTCCTCCCAAAGATGTGGATACATACTAATCTTTGTAAATCCTGGAATTGTATTAATCTCAATAACAAAAATGTTTCCGTCTTCTTTTAAGAAGAAGTCAATGCGACCTAGTCCTTTACACTCTAGTGTTTTAAAAGTTTTTATCGCCAGTCTTTGAATCTCTTCCGTTTTTTCTTTGGATATATCTGCTGGAACAATGAATTTTGCTCCATCTTCATCTATATATTTTGCATCGTATGAGTAAAAATCATCGTTTGGAATCACCTCCCCAAGCACAGAGGCAGTCGGATCTTCATTGCCAAGAACTGAACACTCAATCTCTCTTCCTATTATACTTTCTTCAATAATTATTTTTAAATTATAAGAAAAAGCTTTTTTAACTGCTTTGTTAAAATCACTTCTGTTTCTTGCTTTACTGATTCCAATTGAAGATCCTAAATTAGCAGGTTTAACAAAAACAGGCAAGTTAAGTTTTTTAACAACCTCATTAAAATCAATACTGTCTTCTTTTTTAAAAACTAAAAAATTTGCAGTTGGGATTCCTGCTTCTTTTAGTAAGCGCTTCATAACATCTTTATCCATACCAATCGCAGAACCAAGCACATCAGCTCCTACGAAAGGAATGTTTGCGAGCTTCAAAAGTCCTTGCACTGTTCCATCTTCTCCAAATGGTCCGTGTAAAATTGGAAAAACAACATCAACTTTGTCACCAACTTCCTTGTCTATGAAGCCGTTACTTTGTGGCGTAATAGCAACATCTTTTCCCTTTTTGGTGTTTAGTCTAATAAGTTTTGGGTCTTCTTCATTGATCAAAAATTGTGACTGCTCTAGCAAAAACCACTTACCAGATTTATCAATACCAATAAGTAACACTTCATATTTATCTTTATCAATTGCATCCACAATATTTTTTGCAGACTGAAGTGAAACCTCATGCTCTGCAGACCTCCCGCCAAATAATATCCCCACTTTTATTTTTTTAGCCATAAACAATCATAAATCAATCAATGTCAACAATACAAAAAATCCATTCAACCTATGTCAACTAATTTATTACATTTCAGGCAAAACCTTTAAAGCGTCATTAAAGCGATTAATGTAACTGAACAACCCAACCACGCTAGTAATTTCCACAATCTGTTCATCGGTAAAATTATCTTTTATTTTCTTTATTAACTCTGGATCAATATTATAGGCATGAGAAGCTGTAGCTTTAGCATATTCAATTGCTATAGCTTCTTTCTCAGTGCAAGTTTCTGCAATTTCACTCATTGATTCTTTCTCTAATCCAAGATTTTTTAATTTCATTTTAGAGACACTAACACAATATTCACACTTGTTAACTTCAGAAACAGCAAAAGCAATTTTCCATTTTAACAACTTATCTGTTGGTGCATCATCCATAACTGATTTGAATAACAAAAAGAATCCAACCAATGTATCCTCACAATTTGCCATAACACGCATCCACTTAGGAACCTTACCAGTGCTCTCCTTCATCTGATTGAAAATTTCTTTAGCCTCTTTTTTGGCCTCATCATCTGCTACTAAATGAACGATTGGTTGTAATACTGACATAATATTAAGTTAAAAATTAAAATTTATAAACGCTTAGTATTCTTATTATATCAATTTATCCTTTTTTTGTGAATACTTAAAAGGTAAAAGAAAATTTTCTGTTTTGTGTTTTTCTATTTCTTGGAAAAGAGAAATTATTTTTTTGGTTCTATCTTCCATACAATAAGGTAATTAA
>JAYEKQ010000023.1:0-13035 GCA_034661095.1 Patescibacteria group bacterium
ACAGGTTGCACTGATCTGTACCACAAAAAGTGGACACATTAAAAATGTTCACTTTTTGTATTCAAGAAATATTTAAGATAAAATATTTATTCTATTGTCATTTATTAAGGAGCTTAGCTCCTTAATAAACACATATCTCAAGAAATGATGCGTTTCACAACTTTCATTTCAGCATCACATGTTGATTAGAAAACACTGGAAAAGTGCAGAAATTAAAAAGGAACTAAGCTCCTTAATCACTTTTTTTGTTTTATTTTCATTGTTTTTATTGATTCTTCAAACCCTTCATCTTGCATTACTTTTGCTAAAAAAATTGAAAAGGAGTAAGAGTATTCAATTCGCGGTTCCATTGCGATAAATTCACTAATAATACTTTTTGCTTCTTCAAAATCGCCTTCTGCAACATTTATTTCTGCAAGAAGCCATAAGTTTTTTGGATTTCTCGGACTTGCTTCTTGAGCTTCTTTCACGACCTCCCTTGCCTTCTCATAGTTATCATCTAAAAAGTAATAATGTGCTTTTTTTATTAATACTCGCCAATCGCCAGAATCTTCTTTCTCAAGTTCTTTTATATAGAAAGAAATATAATACTGCCTCGCCTCTTTTGTTATTATCTCTTCATATAAATATCTTCTTGTATTGTCAGCAAGAAAAATTCTTGTATTTTTTCTATCAATAGTAGAAAGTCTAATGGCTTCTTCACTCAAAGCAATTTTGACTTCAGGATCTCTTTCAGCAATTGCCCATGCTAAAAAGTAATTTGCTCTTATATTCTTATAAAATCCAGTATATAAGATAAATCCTGATATAATTGCAACTACTATCATTATAATCAGTTTCCAATTTTTAGAAATTATTTTGAAATCCACTTCTCTATTAAAAGAATAAAAATTAACAAAACCAAGAAATAAAAAAAACAAGATCAAGTTATTATAAGTATCATAAACTGTCATCTGTTGAAGAAAGTAAGCAGTAATCATCGGTGTAAAGACTAATGGCGCATAAAAATTAACTCTTCCCTTCTTGTAACTCACCCAAAGTAAAGAAAGTGTTCCAAAAATAAGAATCAAATGAGCTAAGAGTCCTATTATACCTACTGACGATAATTTTTCATAAATAACATTATGTGGATCTCCAACCGAAATAATGCCTGTACTTGCTTCTCTTACTAGAACTTCTGGATTAAACTCTTTTAAAAATATGTGCTGAAAATTATTTAAGCCCCAACCAAAAAAAGGATTTTCTTTAAATCCTTCAGTTGACTGCTCCCAAAATATGTATCGTAAACCATCACTTGCATTATAAAAAGAAGTTCTTAATCCATCTTCAACATTTCCTACATGTCCATTAAAAATACCATTATTAACGGGATGAAATATTAAAAAACAAATAAAAACTGCAACAACTACACTTCCTGTTAAAAAAATCTTACCAATTTTCCTTATTTTTTCTTTTTTTGCCCTGAATACAATCCACAACATTCCAATGATAATAACCCCTATTAAGATTGCCCCCAAAGCCGCCCGAGAAGAAAACCAGTAAAGAGGGAGTGTCATAAAAAACGCTAATGCTAAATACAGTGGATCTTTTCTTTTGGAAAAAAGGTAAACAGCAAAGAAAAAATTAAAAAGAAGATAAGTTCCTAAAAAAGAACTATTCCCAATAAGCGACCCTTCCATCGGAATCGTTAAGAGATTAAAATGTTGAAAAAAAGCAACAAGAGAAACAAAAGATGCTGCTCCTACCGAAAACATTATTAATTTCTCCCACTCTTCTTCTTTTTTTAAAAGACTAGAAACAATCAAAAAGAAAAGAAAAAGGCAAAAATAAAGGAAAAAACCATTCATACCTTTCTCTCCTCCCCAAAAAGAATCGTTGAAATTAAAGGCAAAAATAGTTGAAATAGCAAGTATTATTGTATACATCCCCACAATCAAAGTTACTATTCCAACTTTTATCTTCTCTTTTTTAAATAAAATAAGATAAGTAAACAAGCAAAAAAGTATACTTATTATTAAAGAGAAAAAACCCACCTTGGAGCCAACTTCCGCATAAGCCAATAATCCTGGAAAATAAAGCAAAGGAGTTATTAATATCAGATATATCAATTTTTTAGATAGTCCTTTGATTACTCTCATATCTAATTATTTTACATCAAAGCAGCAAAAAACTCCACTTAAAAGTGGAGTTTTTAAGGTTGTTACTTCAGCTAAACTCTCAACTCTCTTGTTTCTCTTATTGCTTTTTACTGGTTCTCCGAATGATTTTTTTCCTAACTTCTTGTATCTTGTTCTTAAACTCTTGTATTGAATTTACTTTAATAGTGTAGTCTTCTATTACTTCTTCGTCATCTTTATTTTCATCTTTATCTTTATCTTTATCTTTATCTTCTTCATCTTCTTTGTTGTCTTCCTCTCCTTCTTCATCTGTATCTTCCTCTTTTTCTCCTAAATAATTTTCAGTGTTAACTTCTTCTTTTTCTTCAGTTTTGACAACTTCCTTTGTCCCAGCCATATCTTTCACTCCATCTGTGTCTTCATCTTCTTCACCTAAATAATCATTAAAATCAGTAACCAAAGTTCTCATAAGCTGAACTCTCAACTCTCTTGTTTTTCTTACTACTTCTTCCTGAATATCTGAGTGATTTCTTTTTAACTCTTGTATCTTATTCTGAAACTGACCAGCAACATCTTGTATTGAATCTGCTTCAATAATATAGTCTTCTAAAAATTGATCCTCAACAAGCTCGTACATCTTTTCTTTATGATTAGAAAGCTCTTCCAACTTTTTTTGAGTTTCTTCGCTAAGTGCCTCTTCCGGAAGCTTATCTGCAATATTTTCAATTGAATTGGAAGCATTATCAAGATAATTATAATACCTCTTTGAAAATTTAACATTCATCTCTTCTATGCCATTTTGAAAATTGTTTAATCTTTCTTGAGCACCGTCAGAAAATCCAGAAAAAACTTCCTGCAACGCTTCTCTTTTCTCTTTAACCTCCTCTTTTCTTTCTGTTACTCTCTCCTGTATTCTTTCTCTAGACTGTTTACTAAAAACTGAAACTGCGTCCGATACTCTCTCTTGGAAGTTAGCCCCAAAAGAATTGCCTATTGAATCTACTTCAGCAGAAGTAAAAAGAGGAAAAAAACTAACAAACAATGACAAAATCAATATTGTTTTCTTCATATTTAATATTATGTTAATGAATAAGTGTTATTTTTTAAGTATATCAAAAATAAATAAAAAGTAAAGCATTGGACACTCCACCCCTCCGATGCTTTAGCTTTTTGCTCTTCTGTGCGGGGGTGGAGTCCGCACGGCTTTATTTTTTTACTCTCTTTATCATGAATCTGATTGCTTCGTTTTCGTTTCTTGCTAAAAGTTCTTTTTCTGGGTGTTTTGCTTGGAATATACGGAATATCTCGTCGGCAAATGCTTGGCCGATTCCGGAAACACTTTTAAAGTCAAATATTATCTTGTTAAACTTGTCTAAACCAACCAAAACCCTCCTTGCTTGTGAACGAGAGACATAATCAACATCGTTTTCATATAGTCTAACAACAACTTCCGTTTTATCAAACTTAAACTCTTTTTCAACTGACTGATAACTTTTGAATATATCTTCTATCTCCTTTTCTGTGTCTTTTTCTATTCTAAATACTACTTTTGTTCCTTCAAGGGGTTTTTCTCTTTTTGAAACAAAGATATCGTCTATAATTTTATTCACCTGCAAGCTATAATCAAAACTTTCTAAAATAAAAACATCGGAAATTTTTGATGTGAAAAAGATTCCTTCTCCAGAGTGTGCTTCCGGCATTGTTGTCATCTTTCCTTTCAAAAGATCTTGAATCGCATCCATCTCAGAAGAAAGTTTCTTCTTCTCCATTATATTCTTAAAAACACCTACTCCAAAATCACGAACAGTGAAGAATAGGAAGTTTTCTTCTTCCCCTACTTCAACTTTTATCTTCTCTGACTGAGAGTGATCAATAGCATTATTAATCATTTCAGAAAAAGCATAATCAAAAATACTTCTCACATTTTCTGGAAGTCTTTTTAAAAATCCGGCTGATATCTTTGCTTCAGAAACAATCTTATCTTCTTCAGCATTCTTGTTCTCAAATGTTTTTTCAAACTTGAAATCAAAAATTTCATCACTTTCTGGAGAGATATAAACTACTCGTGGACCACGCCCAACAGGAATAAGAAGACCCTCTTCTTTAAGTTCGTTTATAATCTTACTCGCTTGTTGACGGGAAACATCTGCTTTTTCAGAAAGCTCTTTCGGAGTTATCTTATGATTCTTTTTTACAATAGCAAGCGCTTTTTGTTTTGTGTTCATAATGTAAACTGTAATGTAAACTTTTTATCCATCTATAGTAAACATTATATCTTCAATTCACATAATGTCAACAAAAAAAGCTGTGCGGACTCCGCCCCCGCACAGCTTTTTGTTTTCTTTTTTTTTATTTTTTAAAATAATTTTTCAATTCTTTTTTCATATCATCTTTCATATCATCTCTCTCCATCGCAAAGCGTAAGGATGTTTTTAGGTAACTTAAAGGATCTCCTGTAGTGTGCCACTCTCCTTTTATAGGAGGAGCAATAACTTTTCCTTTTTTTGCAAAGTTATTTAGAATACTAATTAAACAAAGTTCACCATTTTTTCCTAGTGGAGCTTTTTTAACTTCTTCTAATAAAGACTGAGAAAGAACAAATCTACCAAAAACAGCTTTATTAGAAGGAGCTTCTTCAGAAGAAAGCTTTTCACAGGCCTCTTCTATTTCGCTATCAGATCCTTTTTTATAACGCACTGTACCATACTTGTGAACATCTTCCCAAGGAACTTCTTGCACACCTATGGCAACATCAGCTTTTTCTTTTTCATAAGCATCAATAATTTGTTTCGTAATAGGATTCTTAGATATCGTCAGATCATCACCAAACATATAAACAAAAGGTTCTCCTTCTTCAATAACTGGAGCAGCAGAAAGCAGTGGTGTTGCACTTCCGTAAGAAAGATCACTGTTTTGACGCACAAAGATAAAATTAGCCATTTTGTGAATTTTTTGAACTTTTTCAAGAAGTTCTTTTTTCCCTTTATTTTCTAATTCTATTTCTAATCCTGGATTAGAATCAAAATAATCCTCTAAAGAAACTTGTCCGGAACGAACAACGATAATAATATCTTTTATTCCACTATTAACTGCTTCCTCTACTAAATAGTGAATAATTGGTTTATCAATAACAGGAAGCATCTCTTTCGGTTGACTTTTAGTAGCCGGCAAAAATCGGGTTCCGTAACCCGCTGCTGCAATAACTGCTTTTTTAATTTTTGTCATAAAAAACTCTATTATTTAATGGTGAAAAAGTCAAATAACAAAATCCCACTGGAGTTTATCCTCGGCTACGATCGAGGACGGGAACGAAACCCTCCCCCGTCATTCTGAACGGAACGAAGTGGAGTGAAGAATCTCAAGGTAATTGCAAAAGTGATGGGATTCTTCGCTTCGCTCAGAATGACAATCAATCAGTTATCAACTGTTATTTTCTTTACTGCTAAGGAAAGACAGAAAAATAAAAACGACAAAAATATAGCAATAAATATCATCATTGGGCCGATGTAATTTGCATCTACTAGGGCAAAAATGATTATGTTGTAAATTCCATGGATTAGAGTTGCAATTAGTAAACCAAGAACAGTGAATAATTTATTTGATTTTTTTACAGCAACATAAAGAAATACTCCTAAAATTCCAGAAGCGAGAGCATGAAGAAGAGTCGCAGTTAGAAAGCGAAAAAAAGTTAGTTGTGCCATCTCTACTACTGTTTCAAGAGAAAATAAGTAGATTCCATTTTCAACAGCAACAAAACCCAAAGCAATGGTTATCATATATATTACAAAATCAACCGGCTCATCAACTTCATCGGTTCTTTTTGCGGTTAAAAGAAAAGCTACATACTTTAAAAACTCTTCCATAAGGGCAAAGATTAAAAGAACAGGAATGGTTAGCGATAAAAAGAAAGTGGAAAAAGCCATCGCTTCTATTTGAGCAAAATAACTAAGCGCTGTTGCCACTCCCCCACCAAGAAAAGCAAAAAAGAGAACCTTTTTGGGTTCTGGGTTTTCATCTTTTCTAAGAAAGTAAAGCAACCATATTAAACTAGGAACTAATGCAAAAACTAAAAGAGAGAAATAGATCATATTATTTTATAAAAGAAATCCTTTCTTCATATTTATATAATACCTTGTTTATAAAAAAATGCCATAGGTGACACCTATGGCATTTTTTTTGTTGAGATTTTTTAGAACTCTAATCCTTCGCTAAGTCCATACTCTTCAAGAAGTTCATATATACCTATGTAATCATCTGGAGCTTCTATTTCAATGCTTTCGTTTAAATCATCAATGAAAATGGATAAATCAAAAATCATTGAAATATCAGAGTATGTATCTACTTGGTTTCCATCTAAATAAACTTCCATCTTTCTAACATAATCTCCGTCAGTCCAAACATCAAAAATTAGTTCATAAGTAAATCCTTCTCTTTCAAGCTCTGATCTTACATCAACCCTTTCTATTTCCCGTCTTGCTTCTTCAATAGCTTCTTCTATTTCTTCATCTGAAATATCATCGTCAAATTCTTGAACATACCAAAGGGTGTCTTCTAAAAAGCATGGTATTTTCTGAAAGTCTATAGAAAAGCTGTGTTTTTTCATTCTTTCTCCGTTAATGTATTCACTTTCTACTCCTTCCATTTTAAAAACTCCACGATTAAAGGCGGACAATACCACCTCTTTGGCTATCTCTTCAACTTCTTCAGGAGAAATATCTACTTCACTAACTTCTCCCTCTAATTGTTCTTCTACTTCTTCTAAAAACTCATCTAATAAGATATTTCTGTCTTTTATTTCTTCAATTGTTGGCTCTATCATAAGGTGATAAAAAGAATTGGCTTCATCATTTTCTGTTTCAAGCTGAAAATCATTTAATCTTACGAAAACACTTTCTTCAACTATCTTAAACATCATTGAAAATGAACCTTGATACTGTTCTTCTGCATAGTTATCATAAAAAAGAAAATCTAAATCTAAGTCAGTTTCCATTTTTTCGTTCGTTTTATCAACTTTATTATCATTTTCTATATTTAAATGAATAATCGTCCCTAAAATATCATCATCATAAACTTCTTCTCCTTGAAAACTAAAATCCAGTTCAGAGGAAAAAGAATCAAGGTTAATTGTATTTTCAAGGCTTTCTATAAAGTCTATTTCAGAAGAGAAGTCTTCTTCTATTATCTCTTCAAATCTATCTTCTATTGTTTCGGTAATGCTAATAATATCCTCCAATGCTGTTTTTAAAGTTTCGTTACCTTCAGCAATTAAAAGAAGATAAGTAGCATTTTCCTTAATAGATGACAATCTCTCTTTTTCATTATAAATATCTCCATAATTATCCGCATTAACTTGTAAAGAAAAAGGGATAAATAAGAGAAAAGAAAAGACTAAACTACTAATGATAAATTTGTTCTTCATATTTTTTACTATTAATTAATAATATCGCAACTAACACTTTCTTCTGGACAACCAACATAAGAATACTCTTTAAGTTTCTTTTTACTGCTAGTGCAGAGTGATCCACCTTCTGAAAGCTCCACAACGATGCAATAATTATGAGGATCATCTTCGAAAACCTTACAACTGAAAGAAAATTCTTCTCCCCCATCTTCTTGAGCTTCCTTTATATCTTTTTTGATCCTTATTATATCACTCCCTTCACAAAAGTTATAATAACTCCCATATCTTGATTTGTAAACCTCCGCAGCTGACTCTGCTTGTCTTAAAGCTGACATCTTCTTGGAATGCCTTGCGCTATCCAAAGTGCCTCTTAAACTAATCAAAGCCGTAACAGCAATAACAGTGATAATAAAAATAACTACCAGTAACTCAACCATCGTAAACCCTTTTTGTTTTTGAAATAAGTTTTGAGTCATACATAATTTTTAGTTTAGTATAGATTTTTCAATCCGTCAAATTTTAACTAGATTCCCGCTTTTGTGGGAATAACACCCTTCTGTCATTCTGAGGCGATAGCCGAAGAATCTCATAGTACTGTGCAAAAAACAATGGGATTCTTCACTTCGTTCAGAATGACAAAATAATTCCCGAGGTGAGACCTCGGGAATTTAAAAACTTACTCTTCAAAAAAATATCCTCTTAAATTTTCTTCTGCTATATATCTTGTTGCTTGATTATATATTGCCTTTAAAGTTCCTTTGTCCATTTCTTTATGATTAGGAATTGTCATTACTTGTTTAGTTCCGTTCTCTATGGACTGTTTTTTTAATTTTATATGACTGCCTTTTTGCCCAACAACTTCAAACCCAAAAACTTCTAAAATCTTAATAATCTCTTTTCCTGATAATTTTTTCAGTTTAAACATAAGTGACATCTTCTAGTTCAAAGTTCAATAAAATAGATGGCTTTGAGGAAAGATTAAGTTCTTTTAAATTTTCTCCATCTAAATGAAG
Organism: Patescibacteria group bacterium; assembly: GCA_034661095.1. Classification (GTDB taxonomy): domain Bacteria; phylum Patescibacteriota; class Minisyncoccia; order Minisyncoccales; family PWPS01; genus PWHW01. The sequence goes on from JAYEKQ010000023.1 coordinate 8,532, forward strand.
TTTGACAGCCTCTTTAATGTTTTCTGTCAACTGATCTAATGTTTCTGCTTGAGTAACTATTGATAAATTAGCACACTCAGCTATATACTGGTTTTCTCCCTTATATATATGAAACTGAATAATATTTTTCATATTTTCTTTTTTTATATTTTTATCTATTTCTTTTCATAAATTTTAATGTAAATTCCTCACTCCGTCAAATTTTAACTAAATTCCCGCTGGAATTTATCCTCGGCTACGATCAGGGAATAAAATAACGCCCACCGTCATTCTGAACGGAACGAAGTGGAGTGAAGAATCTCTTGGCATTGTGCAAAAGACAATGGGATTCTTCAATCGCTTTGCTCTTTTAGAATGACAGTAGGTCCGACCTTTTCCTTAGGTCGGACCTATGGAGAAGGTCGGACCTTGGGAGTTGACAAAGGTTGCACCTTTGTCACTTTTTTTTCGTTTGCAATAACGGGTGAAGACTACTTTTTATCTTTTTCCAGTTAATTAGTGATATTGAGTAAGAAGCAACTATTACTATCAGGAAGAGAATCTTTGTTTTGTGTCTGAATGCTGATCCGTAATTAGAAGTTCCCCAGGCAAAAGTTCCTGAAAAAACTAATAAAATCAGTATTAACGCCCAGAAAAGTGCTTTATCTTCTTTCCATAAGAAAAATAGTGTTTTAATAAAGAAAGCAAAAAGAATCAGATAAAATAAAGAATTTATAACTCCTACAACATCTGCGTAATTATCAACATCCCACGGAAAAGGAGCAAAGTAAAAATATACTGTTCTTACTGGTGTTTGCCAGACAATATCAAAAAAACTTTCTGCTTCCCTCTCCTCTAAATAAACTGTTCTTCCTTTTACTCCTACTGAAGAGGACTTGTTAATTATTTTTGTCACTTTCGGCACTTCGTCTTTTTTTTCTTCAATTTCTTTTTCTTTTAGAGAAATACTTTCTTCAATCTTTTTGATAAATTCTTCTGTTGAGGTTTCGTTTAATTGTAAAGCTAAATTTTCCTTTAGTTCTTTAATTTCTCTTTTTGTTTGATAACTTAAAAAAATGCTCTCTGCTTTTTCATAAACAATAATGGGAATATTGGGTATTTTTGATGCAAAAAATCCAAAAAACAACGCTGAGTATATAATAGTTATTAAAACCCCAATCAGTAGTTGTTTATCAAACAATCTCCATTTTTTCTTCTCAGGATGATAAAAGCAAAACAGAAACAAATATACCAAACCTGCTAAAAACATTCCTCCGTGAAATATTGAAGAGATGAAAATAAAGATAACAGATAAGATGATATTCTTTAATTTTCCTTTTTTAATCCACAAAGAGAAAAATAAGAAAGAGAGGGCAAAAAAGAAGATAATAACTGACTCTCTAAGTAATACCACTGAATAAAGATTAAGTGTTGGATAAACGGCTGCTATAAAAGCCCCTATATATCCTGCTTTTTTGTTATCAAAAAGAACAATTATTGTTTTGTAAACTAAGTAAATAACTGCCACTCCCATAATTATATTCAAAAACTGTGCTATTAAGGGAATTCTGTCTAAAAAGTAATATATTACTGCAATTAGTTTAGAGTACAAGTAAGCACTACTATAACTCGCAGCTTCAACTCCTTTTGTCCAAGCCGTGGCAAACTCCCATGCAGCCCTTTCAAAACTAACTGCATCTGAAGTGCTATCAGGAAGATTCCCAAAAAAGCTCTGAAAAATAGCTAAACCCGATCTTAAAAAAAGCCCAAGCAGTATTATCTTTCCTATCACCTTATCCGAAAACCTCCAATAAAAGAAGAAACCCACCAAAGAGCTATTATTAAAAAAGAAAGTTCAGTTACAACTGAACTCGCAAAGAATTTAACTACAAAAAGAACAAGAACACTTGCAATTAATCCTACTCCAATATTTAAAAAATCTTTACTCATTTTTCTTTTCTAATATAAAACTGTCATTGCGAGCCCCGTAGGGGCGTGGCAATCTCTCGTAGAATGAAAAAATGACGAGATTGCCACGCTCCACTTCGTTCAGAATTGACAAAGGTTGCACCTTTGCCACTTTTTTTCTGCTTGTGAAAATAGGTTGAACCTATTAGAATTAAAAATTATCTATAAATATCATGATCGCCTGTTCTCAAAAAGATAGCATCTCCATCATCATTAAATTTAAAAGCAATTCTGACACCTTCAAGATTACCAGACAATTTGTGAGTTTCTAACCACTTATCAAAAGGATTTTCTTTAAAAATTTCTACCTTCCTTTCTGCTTTCTTCTTTATATAGTTTGGGAGATTATCGTAACTTTTTTTAAATCGAGGGGTATATTTAATTTGCATTATTTTTTATTATCTCAAATCCTTTAGGGATTTCAATTTTTTTACTTTACCTTGGTTGACTTCTTGTATGCTTTTTTGAAGCTCCTCAAGTTCTTTTTCTTCTTCCCATCTTCTAAAAAGATATCGAAAAAATTCACTTTTAGAAGTAAAATTGTGCTTTTTGACTGCTTGATCAATTTTTTTATCCACCTCCTTGGGAGCTGAGATATTAATTATTTTTCTCATAATTTTTTTAATTACTTATTACTGTAACTTATTGTATTACTATTGTATTACATAAATAATACAATGTCAAGTTTTGTGACGGTAGGTCGGATCTCGGGAGTTGACAAAGGTTGCACCTTTGTCACTTTTTCTTTTTGGTGATATCTTTTATTTTTTTGCCTATTTCAAAAAGATTTGGCTGTTTCATTCCTATCTTGAAGATGTTTTCTATTAGATCTCCTCCAGCATAACCAGCTATTATTGCAAAAGAAATTGGAATTGTTTCCATTTCTAAAAATATTCCAGAAACATCTTGCGCTACCCAAGCAGCAACATATCCAATTATTCCAGAGAGAATAACTGCTCCTGTAAAATAGTAGGATCTTATCTCTACATCTTTGTAAGATGTCATATATTTAACAAGACCAACTCCCCCTCTTAATAACCCCCCGATAAACCCCGCAAATAAAAAAGACATAAGCATTATTTAATTAATAGTAACTTCCCTTCGTCATTGCGAGAGCGTTTAGCTCGTGGCAATCTCTCGTGTTCAAGAGATTGCTTCGTCGCTTTGCTCCTCGCAATGATGAAAAGCCCGTTAATTTCGGAAATCAACGGGTTTTAAACTTTAACTTCTTGAAATTCCTGAGAAATTAATATCGGAGGATTCCATTAAAACCTCCTCAAGCGTTCCCTGCTCATATACTTCTTCAAAAAAAATATGCACAACTTCATCAAAGCGTTTTTTCGCTTCTTCATATGTATCTCCTGACGCTGAAACATCAAGAGCAGGAGTGTAAGCAATAAATTTTTTACCTTCTTTCAAGACAGACACCGGAAGATTTACTTGTAATTTAAGATTTTTCATTGTTTATCATTATACACTAAATCAAAATAAATAGTCAATTCCTGCAATTTTCAATAAAAATGTCATACCTAAAAATTTTGTTAATTTTTAAAAGCTTTAATTTTTTCTGCTGAATTTCAACCTCATTGTTCTCAAAAAGACCAAGAAACTCTGCTTCCTTTTTTGGTATTCTTATAGCTAAGCTGTTTCCCTATTTTCTTACTTTTTTTCTAATAATTTTACCCATATTCATTTCCGTTAATATACTATTATTGTATATTAACAGAAACAACAAGTTAATGATTAGTTGTCATCCATCTTGTCATTGTCACTCCTGTTATTCCCGACATCCTATTTATCATTCTCGGTATCCTATTTGTCATTCCCGCGAAAGCGGGAATCCAGAATATCTAAAATTCCCCGAGGTCTCACCTCGGGGAATTAAAAGTAAGCAATAATTCTTCGTAATTGCGAAAGCGTTAACCACCCATCGTCATTCTGAACAGAACGAAGTGAAGTGAAGAATCTCAGAGTAATTACAAAGGATAATGGGATTCTTCACTTTGTTCAGAATGACAACTCCCGTCATTCTGAGGCGATAACCGAAGAATCTCATGGTATTCAGTGGGATTCTTCACTCTGCTTCGCTCCGTTCAGAATGACGAGGGATTTTTTGACAAAGGTTGCACCTTTGTCACTTTTTTTCCGCTCGCAATAACGAAAAACTCGTTGACTTCGGAAGTCAACGGGTTAACTCCTCATACAATTTCTCATACTCTCCCACCATTTTTTCAACAGAAAACCTTTCTTCAACACTTTTTCTTGCGTTTTCAGTTATTCTTTTCTTTTCTTCTTCTGGCAAACTCAAAACATAATCTATTTTCTCCGCAAGTGCTTTGCTGTCTTTTGGTTTCACTATAAATCCTGTTTTATTATCTTCTACTGCTTCTGTGTTCCCACCAACGGGAGTTGTAATTATTATTTTTTCACTTGCCATTGCTTCTAAAAGAGCAATTGAAAAACCTTCCCATAAAGAAGGCATTATAAATATATCTGCAGATTGTAAATACTCGTTTACATTATTTACACTTCCTTTTAAAAATACTTTTTTATCCAA